>NZ_JROX01000218.1:0-1667 GCF_000800955.1 Kocuria sp. ZOR0020 | reverse complement strand
AGACGCCCGCCGTACTTCATGTCGTGGTGCTTCGCGTGACCAGTTGAGTTCGCGCTGGTACTTCTCCAGCCACCTCGGGTAGCGATCACCTTGGCGAGCTGTCGGGCCGAGCAGTTCCGCTTCGAGGTGCGCGCAGGGATCGATGCGCCCGAGTTCATGGCCGAGCAGCGCGCGGATGGCCAACTCGACGGGAGCCAGCGTTGTGAACGTCGCGGCTCGAAGCCTGGCGTCGAACTCGTAGAGCGCGACCACGTCACTGAAGCGCGTGCCGTCGTAGAAGTCGTCCTCGCGCCCACCCTCAACCTGCTTGCGGAACGGATACCAGTAACCGCTCAGCCGGTACTAGTTCACTCGCCGGAGCGTTGCCTCGGCCGACTCGCGGTCGCCCATGTCCATGCCACGGGCGGCGAGGATCTCGACCTGCCGGGCGTAGGACTCGTGCGCCTTGACGCCACTGCCCACGAACACCGCCTGAAAGAATGAGGACCGGCCCTGGACCTACCGAGGTAGGCGGAACCGGTCTTAGTAGTTGCCAGTGTACGCGAGCGGCCGACAGCCGACAACTCGCGTTCACGACCGTGGGAGATCCTCGTCGAGCGGACGGACCCGTGGGTTGGACGTACGAGGCGGCTCCCAGCCCTGCTGCTCGTGAACGCTGAGGGTCATGCTCGTGGCGTGCTCGGTGAGCTCGCTAAGCGCCGGGCCGTCATGACCCTTTGACCGGAGGTAGCGGAGGTTTTGGCCGAGCGCCTGCGCCCAGGACATGAGAGGCTCGAGGCTCTTCAGTCGCCGGTCGATCGAGTCGTCCGGCCTCGCCTGCTCCATGACTAGCCGGCCGAAGGTAGCGCCGAGGGTCCGCTCGGAGTCGAGCCATAGATCGAGACCTTTCCACTCGTCGCCGAGCTTTTCGACGAGCTCCATCATCGCGATGCGAAGATTTGTCAGGCGATCGTTGATTGGCTCAGCTGCGGGATCGAAGCCGATGAGCCGCTGCACCGCCTCCTGAAGCTTGGACCAGCACGCATCGGCAGCCGCACGCCGAGACTCCTCAAGCGCTTCCTTGGCGCGAGCATTCGCCAACCAGGTGCCGAGCCCGGCAACGACAAGTGAGAGGCAGGAGATTACGAAGGCGGCGACGTCCATGCGGGCATCTTCCCATTGACCGCACAGCAGCATCGCGAAGCGCTACGTTGCGGGAAGGGGACAGTTATGCGGTCAGGTATCTGCAAGGGACAACGCGGCACGAATCCCATCGGCAGTGGGCTCCGTTACGAGCGGGTAGAACCTATTTCGGCAAGAGTGCCTGCGAGAAGAGGTAGGCAGTCGCGCGGCACTAGACCTCGCTCTCCTGCTCCAGCTGGCGGTTCCGGCGGTGGAGATCCCATAGCCCGCAGGATTCCTCACGAGTAGCTCCGAAACGGTGGTCGCCGCCGATGTCGGCCTGACGGAACGACTTGTGGATCGTCGTCCCATGGATGCCTGAGTCCTTAATGATCCGAGCGAGGGAAACGCCGTCTTCACGGGCCCGAACCACGCGCACGACGCACTCGCGGAACTCACTCGGGTAGGGAGCAGCCGTGGCGCACATCCTTCCTGGCCGTCCAACGGGCAAGCCAGATTGGAGGCTCATCGCATTTGAGGGTGTAGCAAGGGTCTGAAGCCGCCTG
>NZ_JROX01000217.1:0-3894 GCF_000800955.1 Kocuria sp. ZOR0020 | reverse complement strand
TTGTGCAAAGCTGCTGTGGCCACCGGATACTTTCTCTCAGGCATGGCCGCGAACCGGTGGCACGGGGCGGTGCGGCGCATTGAGGTCACATGGTTCGGTCAGAACCAGGTCCCGGGATGGGGCCGTGAGCAGGGCCTTTTGCCCACACCCAAGATTGGTGAGCTGCTGCGCGCAGTGCATGCCAAGCGCGCGTGAGCTCCTGATGGGCAGCGCCGTGGGCGTCTGTCATCCGCTGCACATCCTTTGAGCCTCATACAAGAACTGCCCCTCACCCACCGCAGGTCGCGGCGCGGTGAGGGGCAGTTCCTCTGTTCAGCTGCGGCTCTGGTCGCTGGCTCCCGGCCCGGAGTCATATCCGTCGTCACTGCCGCGGGCCACCAGGGCTGCTGCCGTGAGCCGATCAACAGGCTGCGGCTGCCCCGCCGCTGGGCTTCGACCGGTCCGGCGCCGGTTCTGGTCCGGTCCCGGGTGATGCTGCGTTCGGGGTCCTGCCTGCGCGGCATCCGTCTGTTCTGCAGTGGTGCTGACCGCCAAGCCCGCCCCGCTGGCCACCAGGACCTCCGCCTGACGACGATCCACACTGACACCGCTCACACCGGCACGGGCGCCAAGGCCGTGGTCGAGACCGCCTTGGTCCGCAGGCACACGGTCTGTGCTGATGCGATCGCCCTCGGGTGAGTCGGTCACCCCTTCAGTCGATGCGCCATGCGTACCAGGATGGGCCGCGGCAGGGTCAGAGGGTGCGGACGTTGTCGCAGAGTCCCCCGACGCTTCCAGGTGTTCTTCCGTGCCGTCGGCCTGAGACGGTGCGTGAAGGTTCTGGGCCGCCCCGGACTCGCTGCGGCCATCGCCCACAGATTCACCGGCTCCTTGATCCACCGGCTCACCCTGCCCTCCAGCTTGGAGCGTGTCCTTGGCGGCAGATTCAGTGGTCTGCTGGGCCGCAGATGCTGTGTTCGGGTCGGCAGGGTCGGAGTTCTGGGCGACAGTCTCAGAGCCGCCACCGGTACCGATGACACTGGGCACCACCTCACGCAGTTGAGCCAACGTGATGGCTCCGTCACGGACCACCAACGGTGTGGCGCCGGTGCAGTCCACGATGGTGGAGGCCTGTGGTGCTCGCGTGAGAACGGGGTGAGCAGACGAGCCACTGGAACTGACCTTCCCACGCGCACCTGCATCCAGGTACACGGAGACCTTATCCTGCAGCATCTCCCGTGCCTGCTCCACGGTGGTGGCAGCCGGCAGACCTGTCCGGTTGGCGGAAGACACCGCCAACGGACCGGTTTGGGTCAGCAGTTCCCGGGCGACGTCGTCGTCGGGCACCCTCAGCGCCACCGTCCCCTGGGTCTCCCCCAGATCCCACTGCAAGGAGGGCTGGGAGTGGCAGATCAGGGTGAGGCCGCCGGGCCAGAACGCTTGGGCCAGCGCACGGGCCTCGTCCGAAACCTGATCCGCCAAGCCGTCCAGGACCCCGGAATGCGCAATCAACACGGGCGGTGGCATGGTGCGGTTGCGGCCCTTTGCCTCCAGGAGTCGCTGGACAGCCGCGGCGGAGAAAGCGTTGGCTGCAATGCCGTACACGGTGTCCGTGGGCATGACCACGCACTCGTCCGAGGCCACAGCCTGCTGAGCATGCTTGAGGGCCACCGCCCGCTGATTCTCCTGCGCGCACTGGTAGACGACGGCGCCGATCTCTTGGGTCTGCTCGTCTTGTTCCTGCAGATCCTGCTGGGAGTTCTCCTGGGGTGTCTGGTTCACGCCGGTCATTGTTGCACTCCATGCTGGTGGTGGTTCACATCTGGACCGTCTGATTCAGGTTCCCGTGCGGCAAGAACTGCAGAGGTGGCTCGCGGGCGGCCGGTGAGATCGTGGTGCAGTTCCACGGAGGTGAAGCCGGTGCCCTCATAGGCTTGATGCACGGCATCGGCCTGAGATTCTGCATGTTCCAGGACCATGTATCCCCCGGGGCGCAACACCTGGGCTGCGGCTCGGATGATGGCCACGGGCAGCCGCATCCCGTCTGCTCCGCCACCCCACAGCGCCATGGCGGGATCGTGATCCGTCACCTCGGGGCTCACGGGCGGCTCACTGTCCGGGACGTACGGCGGATTGGTGACCACCACGTCCACGCGGCCCACCAGGTCACCGGGGACCTCCGTGGCATCCGCCTGACGTAACTCCACACGTTTGTACGGGGCAAGGTTGCGTTGTGCCCAGACCAAGGCCTCATCTGAGAGTTCCACGGCGTGGATGCGAGCCTGCGGGACCTCGTGAGCCACAGCCGCTGCAATGGCGCCGGAACCGGTGCACAGATCCATGACCACGGGCCGACCAATGCCTTCTGCCAGGTCGGCACGCAAGCGCTGTGTGGCCAGCTCCACCAAGAGCTCGGTTTCCGGCCGTGGGATGAAGACCCCCGGCCCCACGGCCAGCTCGATCCCCCTGAACGGTGCCGTCCCGGTCAGATGCTGCAAGGGAACACGCTGTGTTCGTTGCTGAACCATCGGCTCGAATCCTTGGGGAACATCAGCCCCGATGATGGCCTTGGCCTGCACCTCACCGCGGTCCAGGCCCATGAGGTGGCCGGCCATCAGGACGGCATCGTTCTCAGGAGTCTCCACGCCGGCAGCCGTGAGTTCACCGGTGGCCCATCGCAATGCCTGGGACAGCGAGGTCATCCTGACGGCCGAGTCCATGGACCCCTGGTTCTGGTCGGAGGCTTCAGTCATGGTCTCTCAGCTCTGCCCGCGCTGCCCCAGGGCAGCCAGTCGCACTTGTTCATCCATCTGGATGGCCGATGCCACCACGGCCCCAAGATCCCCGTCCATGACCTGATCCAAGTTGTACGCCTTGTACCCCGTGCGGTGATCCGCCACCCGGTTCTCCGGGAAGTTGTACGTGCGGATGCGTTCCGAACGATCCACGGTGCGCACCTGGGACTTGCGCGCTGCCGAGGCCTCAGCTGCCTGCTGCTCAGCCTGATGGGCCAACAGGCGCGCACGCAGAACACGCATGGCGGCTTCCTTGTTCTGCAACTGCGATTTCTCGTTCTGCATGGCCACCACGATCCCGGTGGGCAGGTGGGTGATCCGCACGGCCGAGTCCGTGGTGTTGACCGACTGTCCGCCGGGCCCAGAAGAGCGGTAGACGTCGATCTTGAGGTCATTGCCCTGGATCTCGATCTCCTCCGGGGCCTCCACCTCAGGAAAGGCCAGGACCCCGGCCGCCGAGGTGTGAATGCGGCCCTGTGACTCCGTGGCCGGGACACGCTGCACGCGGTGCACACCGCCCTCGTACTTCAGATGCGCCCAGACCCCTTCTGCGGGGTCATCGGAGCGTCCCTTAACCGCGATTTGGACATCCTTGTAGCCACCCAGATCAGCAGGGGTGTCGCTCAGGACCTCAGTGCGCCAGCCCTTGGACTCGGCAAATCGCAAGTACATGCGCAGAAGGTCTCCGGCGAACAACGCCGATTCCGCCCCGCCTTCACCGGCCTTGATTTCCAGGATGGCATCGCGGGCGTCGTCGGGATCGCGCGGGATCAGCAGCACCCGCAACTTCTCCTCAGCCGCCTCGATCCGGGGGCCCAGGGCTTCGGCCTCACGGGCGAATTCGGGGTCCTCCCCGGCCAGTTCCTGGGCAGTCTCCTGGTCCTCCCGCAGGCTGGTCAGGATGTCGCGAGCCTCAACCACCTTGTTCAGCTCGGAGTACCGGCGGTTCAGCCGCTTGGACAGCAGGGGGTCGGCGTGCACAGCCGGATCGGCCAGCTGCGTCTGCAGCTGGGCGTGCTCATCAAGCAGAGCCTGGATGGGGTCAGCCACGGAAGGCAGAGTCCTTTCAGATGCGCACCCTGGGATCCTCCCGGTGCGCCGGTGTGAAACAAGAACCGAC
>NZ_JROX01000216.1:0-5307 GCF_000800955.1 Kocuria sp. ZOR0020 | reverse complement strand
CCTCTCAGCAGGCCGCGGCCTCCGTGGGGCAGGGGCTGCTCATGGGCCGCTACATCGATTCCCTGGCCCGGTACGGGGTCACGGTGGGTCAGGTTCTGGTCACCGCCGAGGACCTGATGAAGCGGCACCACTACATGAACACCCACCGTCAGATCGAGCGGTTGCTGGATCTGGGTGTCATGCCGATCGTCAACGAGAATGACGCCGTGGCCACCCAGGAGATTCGCTTCGGTGACAACGATCGCATTGCCGCGCTCACGGCACACCTGATCAAAGCTGACGTCTTGCTGCTGCTCTCTGACGTCGATGCCCTCTACACCAAGCCTCCGCAGGACGGTGGGGAGCGCATTGCAATGGTCCAGGACCCCGTCAAGGACCTGGAGGGTGTCCAGATCGGCACGGTGGGCCGCGCCGGGGTGGGATCCGGCGGCATGGTGACCAAGGTGCAGGCCGCCCGTATCGCGGCCTCCTCCGGGATTCCCGCGCTGGTCACCTCCGCGCAGAACATTGAACCGGCACTGCAGGGCGCGGATGTTGGCACGTGGTTTGCCACCACCGGTGGGCGGCGCAACGCACGCCTGCTGTGGCTGGCCCATCTTGCGGACATCAAGGGTCACCTGGTGCTCGACGACGGCGCCGTGCGGGCCGTGGGTCGGCGCAAGTCCTTGTTGCCGGCTGGGGTCACTGCCGTGTCTGGAGATTTCCACGCGGGAGACCCCGTTTCCCTGGTGGATGCCGAAGGCCGGGAAATCGCCCACGGCATCTGCAATTACTCGGCGCATGAAATTCCGGACATGTTGGGCAAATCCACCAGCGAACTCGGTGAAGAATTGGGTTCACGCTATGAACGTGAACTGGTTCACGTGGACAATCTGGTGACCATGCGTTCCAAGTCCACCAAGACCAGAGTTCGTGGTGGCACCGCCGGTCAGACCCACGCGGTGCCGCAGGTGAAAGCCTGACCCGATCAACAGCACGTAGCCACGATCCGATCTGAGATCCCAGGAGCTTCAAGTCCATGTCAGAACAGACCGCCTCTGCCAAGCTCACCCATGAGACTTTCGGTGAAGATCCCGTGACAGCCGTGGGACTCATGGCTGATGACGCCCGCGTGGCAGCCCGATCCCTGGCCCGGGCCACACGGGGGCGCAAGGATGCGGCACTGCTGCACATTGCGGACCGCATCCAGGCGCAGTCTGCCGCCATCATCGAGGCCAACAAGAGGGACCTCAAGCGCGGGGAGCACAACGGCACCTCGTCTGCCCTGCTGGATCGGTTGAAGCTGGATCAGACCCGTATTGGGGGACTGGTCGATGCCCTGCGGGAACTGGCTGCCCTGCCGGATCCTGTGGGTTCTGTGGTCCGCGGCCAGACCCTGGCCAACGGTCTGCGCATGAGTCAGGTCCGGGTGCCCATGGGCGTGGTGGGTGCCATTTACGAGGCCCGGCCGAATGTGACTGTGGACATCACCGGCATTGCCTTGAAATCCGGCAACGCGGTGCTCTTGCGCGGTGGTTCGGCAGCCCTGGAGTCCAACCGCGCGTTGGTGGGCATCATTCGTGATGCCCTGGCAGATCAGAAGCTGCCCGTGGACATCGTTCAGTCCATTGACGACTACGGGCGTGACGGAGCCACCGCCCTGATGGGTGCCCGCGGCAAGGTGGATGTGTTGATCCCGCGCGGTGGTCACGGTTTGATCCAGTCGGTGGTCCAGAACGCCTCCGTGCCGGTGATTGAAACCGGGGAGGGCAACGTGCACGTGTTCGTGGATGCCTCCGCGCCGCAGAAGATGGCCGTGGACGTCGTCGTGAATGCCAAGACCCACCGCAACTCCACCTGCAACACGGCTGAGACCCTGCTTTTGCACAAGGATGCCGCAGCGGGACCGGCTGTGTTGGAGGCCTTGACCAAGGCGGGGGTCCAGCTGCACGTGGATGACCGTGCGGCCAAGATGCTGCCCGGTGGGGTGCAGGCGCCCGCGGCAACCGACGAGGACTGGGGCACCGAGTACTTGGATGCCCACCTTGCGGTCAAGGTGGTGGACAGTCTCCAGGAGGCCGTGGCCCACATTGAACGCTGGACCACACGACACACCGAGGCCATTGTGACCAACGATCTGGCCAATGCTGAGGAGTTCATTGCCTCCGTTGATGCTGCTGCGGTCATGGTCAATGCCTCCACGCGCTTCACCGACGGCGGTCAGCTGGGGCTGGGTGCCGAAATCGGGATCTCCACGCAGAAGATGCACGCTCGTGGACCCATGGGTCTGGAGGAGCTGACCACCACCAAGTGGATTGTGCGCGGGGACGGGCACATCCGTAAGTGACGCGTTGGCCGTGGGCCCGTGCAGCCACGCACCAACGTGGGTGCATGCGGTTACCATGGGACTCAAAGAATTTCGGAGGGCAACGGCTGCGGGTCTGCTGATCACGGCTGGGCCCGTCCACCCCACCACACGGAAACTGTTATCGAAAGGGCTCACATGCTGCAGTCGAGCGCACTGATCCAGGCGGCCGAAGAGGGCGCCCACATTGTCAACGAGCTGCCCATGGAAGCGCACTGGTTCGGGATCATCGCCTTCTTGACGTTCATCGGCCTGTTTGTGATCACCTGGACCTTCAGCCCGCGCAGCACCCTGCCCGAGGCCACGGGCCACCATGCCGACCCCGCTGCTCTGCCCGCGGACGAGGCTCACGCCGTGGCCCAGTACGAGTCCAAGCGCAGCCGCTGAACTGTAGTCACCACGTGAATTCTGCCCAATCCATCGACGTCCCTCCCAGAGTCGTCGGACGCACCCGTGTGGGTGTCATGGGCGGCACGTTCGACCCCATTCACCACGGGCACCTGGTGGCCGCATCAGAGGTGGCTGCGGTGTTCGATCTGGATGAAGTGGTGTTTGTTCCCACGGGTCAGCCGTGGCAGAAGGCCGGCAAGAAGGTCTCCCATGCGGAGCACCGCTACTTGATGACCGTGATTGCCACGGCCTCCAACCCCAGGTTCAGTGTGTCCCGCGTGGACATTGACCGGGAGGGTCCCACCTACACCATCGACACCCTCAAGGACCTGCACGCGCAGCGCCCGGATTCGGACTTGTTCTTCATCACCGGCGCCGACGTGATGAGTGAAATCCTGGGGTGGCACGGTGCGGAGCAGATGTGGGACCTGGCCAATTTTGTGGGGGTCACACGCCCGGGACATGAACTGACGGTTCCCGACGGCGCCCGCGGCGTCACCTTGATGGAGGTCCCCGCCATGGCGATCTCCTCCACCGACTGCCGGGAACGAGTGGCCGATGGCAAGCCGGTCTGGTACCTGGTTCCGGACGGAGTGGTCCAGTACATCGCCAAATACGGGCTCTACCAGCCTGCCCCTGACAAGACCGGCGGCCCCACTGCCCAGGCCGCCAAACCCGTGACCGATCCCGTTCAGGATTCGAAAGAGACTGCTGTATGAGCCAGGACAGATTCTTGGAGAACGGTGAACCATCGCCCGGGGACATCACCGTCCCGGACGTGGTGAACTTTGAGTCCAAAGCCTTGGACCTGCCCGCCCCAGAGATTGACCTGGGTGGCGGTGCCCCGGATTCCAACGCTGAGAAGCCTTTGGGCCCCCGGCGCTTGGCGCTGCTGCGTGAGCAGATGGAACAGCATGCCGAGGACCTGGCGCAGAACCAGTCCGCTGATCCCGAACACGTGGATGAGGACCTGGCACAGAAGCAGATGCGCATGGCCCAGCTGGCCTCCCGTGCCGCCCTGTCCTCTGACGAGGACCGCATGGTGGCGGAACGTGCCATGGCGGAGAGCTCTGGCGCTTCCGATGATGCACAACCCATGACGGCGTCCATCCCGGCGGACCAGGTGCGTCGCCGTTATTTGCGGGGCGAGCGTTCGGCTGATGTGGCTGAGCCTGATCTGGATGCTGCGCCGGATGTGGTCCCCGAACCTGAAGTCATCGCCCAACCCGATGTGGAGGCAGCCCCGGAAACCCCAGCGGCCGACTCTGGTGCGGCTGAGGCTGCGGACTCGCCCGCGGGTGCTGATGACCAGGAACCGGTGCAGGCTGAACCTGAGCCCGAGGCAGAGCCTGTATCCGAACCTGAACTGGACGCCAAGCCAGCGGACGAACCAGAATCCGTGCCTGAAACCGAGGCTGAATTCCAGGCCGGCCCTGAGGCTCAGTCGCCTGCTGAGGCAGACGTGGAGACCTCGGCCGGTATTGATGCCGGCCAGGCAGAACCCGAACCGGCACAGCCCGTGAGTGCGCTGGATGCCCAAGGGCTGGAATTGATGGACCCGGAGGACTACCGGCAGTCCTCGCACCTGAAGACGATCATGCTGGTGCTGGCGGCCGTGGTGCTGCTGGCTGTTGCTGTGATTGTCCTGATGATTCTTCTGTGAGAAAGGAACTCACCACTCCATGACCGTTCCGGAAACTTCCATGTCCTACCTGCGTACCGCGGCCCGTGCGGCTGATGAAAAACAGGCCGAGAACCTTGTGGCCCTGGACGTCAGCGATGCCTTGGGGATCGTGGATTCCTTCCTTGTGGCATCGGCCTCCAACGAGCGTCAGGTCAGTGCAGTGGTGGACGCCATCGAGGACGCCCTGATTCAGGAGCACGACATCCGACCCATCCGCCGTGAGGGCAAGGGCCAAGGTCGCTGGGTGCTGCTGGACTACGGAGACGTGATTGTCCACGTCCAGCACGAGGAAGACCGCGCCTTCTACGCCCTGGAGCGCCTGTGGAACGAGTCCCCGGTTTTGAACCTGGGCCTGGAAACCACGGACTCCGCGGCTGACCCGACTGACCCAGCTGACTCGTCTGGCTCAGAGGACGACGGCGCCTCGGCCGCAACCCAGGCGTGAGATCACCGGCTGCTGATGAGATGACACCCCGTTGTGGGTGATCTCATCACCAAGTGGTGATCTCACGGTGCCAGCCGTCCGCTGAATCCTCGATTTGCGAGCTGGCGACCATTCGTCCTAAGATCTACAGCGTTGTCCGAACGGGGAACGAACACCGAACCAACGGGACGTGTTCACCCCGGGATCGTCCCGCACAGGACGTGATAAAGTTTCGGAGCAACAACAAGGGGCTGTGGCGCAGCTGGTAGCGCATTTGCATGGCATGCAAAGGGTCAGGGGTTCGAGTCCCCTCAGCTCCACGTAAGATGAGAAAATCGAAACTTGCCCCGCCTGATGGCGGGGCAGTTTTGTTTCTGCGGTGACGTGGGCCGGGGCGTCGATGCTGGTGGGGACTGTCCGATAAACGGTGTGTGGGGCCCGGCGGTTCTCATCAGTGAGTGGTTC
>NZ_JROX01000215.1:0-1628 GCF_000800955.1 Kocuria sp. ZOR0020 | reverse complement strand
GTTGATCGACTCGATCACGTTCGTCGTGCAGATCACCCGGCGGATCTCCACGTCGTGCTCCAGGAACGGCACGAATTCCGCCCAGGGGCTCTCCCACAGCTGCACGATCGCCGGATACCGCTGGCCCCACTCGGCTTTGAACTCGGTGAACCGGTCCTTCGCCGCGGCCTCGGACGGGGCCGTGTAGACCGGCTTGAGCGCCTTGACGATCCCGTCGCGGTGTTGGCGGCCGGCGTAGCGGAAGCTGTTGCGGATCAGGTGCACGATGCACTGCTGAACCACCGTCTGCGTCCAGGTGGTGTCGATCGCCTCCGGCACGCCCTTGAGTCCGTCACAGACGGCGATGAGCACGTCCTCGACGCCCTGATTCTTCAGCTCGGAGAAGACCTGCAGCCAGAACCGGGCGCCCTCGGCGCCGTCACCGGCCCAGATCCCGAGGATGTCGCGTTCCCCGTGCACGGTGACGCCCATGACGACGTAGAACGGGGTGTTGCGCACCTGCCCGTCGCGGACTTTGACCACGATCGCGTCGACGAAGAGCACCGGGTAGAGCGGGTCCAGGGGGCGCGAAGACCACTCGGCCAGCTCGCCGACGACCTTCTCGGTGATCCGGCTGATGGTGTCCTTGGAGACCCTGGCCCCGTAGACCTCCTCGAAGTGCGCCGCGATCTCCCCGGTGGTCAGCCCGCGGGCCGACAGGGAGAGGACGATCTGATCGATCCCGTCCAGGCGCCGCTTGCGCTTGGGCACGATCACCGGCTCGAAGGACCCGTCCCGGTCCCGAGGCACCTCGATCTCGACGGGGCCGATCTCGGTCAGCACGGTCTTCACTCGGGTCCCGTTGCGCATGTTGGCCGCGATCGGGGTCTGCCCGTGGTCGTGGCCCAGGTGTTCGGTCAGTTCGGCTTCCAGGGCGGTTTCTAGGACGTTCTTCGTTAGCTGGTTCAGCAGCCCGCCTGGGCCGACCAGACTCACGCCTTGCTCCTTCGCCTGGGCCAGCAGCCGCTCGGCGAGGTCCTTCTGATCGATGATCTCTCCCGTCACGGGATCGGTCATCTCCTCTGTCCTGTCTGTCGTGAAGTCGGTCACGGCCGTCTCCTTTCGGATCAGGCCGGACCCTCACACACCGTTTTTCTTACAGTCCCGACA
Organism: Kocuria sp. ZOR0020; assembly: GCF_000800955.1. Lineage (NCBI taxonomy): Bacteria > Bacillati > Actinomycetota > Actinomycetes > Micrococcales > Micrococcaceae > Kocuria > Kocuria sp. ZOR0020. Next base: position 479 of record NZ_JROX01000215.1, on the reverse strand, counting down.
TGGGAAAGCAGTGAACCTGCAAGGAAGGGAGCATGAAGTCAGACTCCCGATCATTGGGGCATGTGCTCGGAGGCAAGTCGCGCGAAGATGAGGGTGTCGGTCCATTCGCCCTTGCTGAACCAGTCCTGGACGTGATGTGCTTCGAGCCGGAGCCCGACACGACGAGCGAGTGTTGCCGAGGCGCTGTTGCGGGCATCCATCTGCGCGGTGATGCGGTGGAGTTTGTAGTGGTCGAACCCGAGGGCGATTACTGCTCGGACGGCTTCGCTGGCGAAGCCGCGCCCACTGTGGTCCGGGTCGAGGACCCACCCGATCTCGCCTTGGCGCTGTTCGTGATCGGTGAGCCAGAGGGCGACGTCTCCGATCGGGACGCCGTCATGTTCGATGACCAGCGCAAGCGCACCAGTGTCGCCATCGATGTCAGTCTTCGCTAGCCGCTCGGCGAGCTTTTCGCGGGTGACTTCTGCGGTCCATGGCTC
>NZ_JROX01000022.1:0-37794 GCF_000800955.1 Kocuria sp. ZOR0020 | reverse complement strand
GCCGGGGGGCACCTTCCGTACGGAAGGTGCCCCCCGGCGTCGTCGTAGAGCAGGTGCTGACCAGTGGTTTGTGCCGCCCATCAGCTCTGATGGGCGGCACAAACCACTACTCAGGAAATGAAAGATCAGCCTTCGTAACCGTTGGGGTTGTTCTTCTGCCAGTTCCAGTGATCGCGGCACATGGTGTCCATGTCCCGGTCCGCGGACCAGCCCAGATCAGCCAGGGCGGCGGAGGCATCAGCGTAGGTGGTGGCGGCATCGCCGGGGCGGCGCTCCACCACCTCGTAGGGGATTTCCACGCCGGAGGCCTTCTCAAAGGCGTCCCGGACCTCCAGCACGGAGTACCCGTGACCGGTGCCAAGGTTCCAGATGCGCAGCCCACCATTGGCGGCCAACCAGTCCACGGCCTTCACATGGCCGTCAGCCAGGTCCACCACATGGATGTAGTCGCGCACGCCGGTGCCGTCCGTGGTGGGGTAGTCGCCGCCGAACACGCGCAGCTTCTCCCGGCGGCCCACGGCCACCTGCGCCACAAATGGCATGAGGTTGTTGGGGATGCCGCGGGGGTCCTCACCGATCCGACCGGACTCGTGGGCGCCCACGGGGTTGAAGTAGCGCAGCAGGGCAACGTTCCAGCGGTCATCGGCGGCGGCCAGGTCCACCAGGATGTCCTCGATCTGTTCCTTGGTGCGCCCGTAGGGGTTGGTGGCGTCCTTCTCCACCTTCTCCGTCAACGGCATGGTCTCCACCTCGCCGTACACGGTGGCCGAGGAGGAGAACACGATGGTGCGGCAGTCGTTGTCCTCCATGGCATGCAGCAGGTTCAGGGTGCCGCCCACGTTGTTGGAGTAGTACCACAGGGGCTTTTCCGCGGATTCGCCCACGGCCTTGAGCCCGGCGAAGTGGATGACAGCCTCCGGCTTCCAGGTCTGGAACACGCGGTTCAGGCCCGGGGCGTCCAGCAGGTCCACCTGCTCAAATCCGTCGATGCTGCGCCCGGCCAGTTCTTCCACCCGGACCAGGGATTCCCGGGAGGAGTTGGCCAGGTTGTCCAGCACGACGACGTCGTGACCGGCCTCCAGCAGAGACAACACGGTGTGAGAACCGATGTAACCGGTACCGCCGGTCACGAGAATGCGCATGGGATGCCTTTCTGTTGTGGTGGACCGTCCCTCGGTTCACCGGTGATGGGGTGGGACCTGACGATCCCGGTCGGGTCCCACCCACCTCAATCTCTGGCGTGCCGGCGGGCTCACCACCCACCCACACGCGGATCTCAGTTCTTGTGCAGAGCCTCGTTGAGTTCCACGGTGTGCCCGGCACGGGGCAGAGCCTCCACCGCACCGGTGAGGGAGTTGCGGCGGAACAGCAGGTTGGGAACACCGGAGAGATCCACGGCCTTGACCACCTGGGGCTCATTGCCCTCACCCAGCACGTTCACGCGGGTTCCGGCCGTCACGTACAGACCGGCCTCCACCACACAGTCATCGCCCAAGGAGATGCCCACACCGGCGTTGGCACCCAGCAGGACGCGCTCGCCCAGCTGGATGCGCTGCTTGCCGCCTCCGGAGAGCGTGCCCATGATGGAGGCGCCGCCACCGATGTCCGTGTGATCCCCGATCACCACACCGGCTGAGATACGGCCTTCCACCATGGCGGTGCCCAGGGTGCCTGCATTGAAGTTCACGAATCCTTCGTGCATGACCGTAGTGCCCTCAGCCAGGTGCGCGCCAAGGCGGATGCGGTCGGCATTGCCGATGCGCACACCGGTGGGGACCACGTAATCCACCATGCGCGGGAACTTGTCCACGGAGAGCACCGTGACATTGCCGGTGGAGCGCATGCGCAACAGGGCGAACTGCAGTTCCTCGGCCAGCACCGGACCGCGGGAGGTCCAGGCAACATTGGCCAACAGGCCGAAAATCCCGTCCAGGTTCAACGTGTTGGGCTGCACCAGACGGTGGGAGAGAAGGTGCAGGCGCAGGTAGGCATCTGCGGCGTCCTGCGGGGCCGCATCAAGATCGATCACGCGTTCCACGATCTCGGCGGTCACGTTGCGCTCGGCATCAGGGACGGCAGCACCGCGGAGGTCGGCATCCAGGGAGGTGTCCGGCTCCTGGGCCAGGACGGGGTTGGGGTACCACACGTCCAGGATGGTGCCGGCCTTGGGGCCTCCAGCCACAACAGTGGCCAAACCCATTCCGGCGGCGTAGCGGGGGGCGTCAGAGTGATTGGAAGTCATGGGTCCATCCTACGGATCACGCGCCGCTAGGGTGGTTGGATGACGACTGCGCATTCCGGCACTCAATCGCCCACACCATCACCGCTGGATCTTGCGGCTGACCCGGCTGAGCTCACAGCAGCGTTGACCGACGTCGAGTCCGTCTCCGGCAACGAGGGCCCGCTGGCCGATGCCGTGGAAGCAGCTTTGCGTGAACATTCTCACCTAGAGGTCCACCGCGACGGTGACGCCGTGGTGGCCCGCACCCAGATCGGCCTGCCCGAGCGCGTGGTGCTGGCCGGTCACCTGGACACCGTCCCGTTGCCGAGCGCGGATGGTGCCAGGGGGACGGTGCCGTCGTCGTGGACTGAGCACGACGACGCCCGGGTGCTCTACGGGCGTGGTGCCACGGACATGAAGGGTGGGGTGGCCGTGCAACTGGCTCTGGCGGCTGAGCTGACCCGCCCCAACCGGGACGTGACCTACGTGTTCTACGACCACGAGGAAGTGGATTCCGCCAAGTCCGGGCTGGGCCGGTTGTACCGCAACTGCCCCGAGCTGCTGGAAGCCGATTTTGCGGTGCTGCTGGAACCCACCGACGGCACGGTGGAGGGTGGCTGCAACGGGACGCTGCGATTCACCATTGAGCCCACCGGCCTGGCTGCCCACTCCGGGCGTGCCTGGCGAGGGGAGAACGCGATTCACAAGCTCGCCGACGTCCTGGAGGTTCTGGCGGGGTATGAACCGGCTGCCATTGAGGTGGAGGGGCTGGTTTACCGGGAGGGACTGAACGCCATTCGGATCAGCGGCGGCGTGGCGGGCAATGTGATTCCGGATGCCGCGCGGGTGGAGATCAACTACCGCTTTGCCCCGGACAAGACCCTGGAAGAAGCCCAGCAGCACTGCCGGGACCTGTTCCCCGGACATGACCTGAGATTCGTGGATCTCTCCCCGGCCGCACGTCCCGGTCTGGACCGCCCAGCTGCTGCAGCCTTTGTGGCCGCGGTGGGACAGGAGCCCAAGCCCAAGTACGGCTGGACTGATGTGGCCCGCTTCTCCGAACACGGGGTTCCGGCCGTGAACTTTGGGCCCGGAGATGCGCTGCTGGCGCACACCGACGACGAACACGTGACCGCCGATGCGGTGCGCGCCTGCCACCGAGCCTTGAAGTCCTGGCTGAGCGCTGAATGAGTCAAACGGGTGGCAGTACGGTACGTCGTCAACAGCTGATGAGGTACCGAACTGCCACCCGTCTGTGGTTGGGTCCTGGAACTACTTGGCAGGAGTTGGAGCAGCCGGTGCTGGTGCGTCAGGGGTCTTGGTCTTGCCGGAAGTGCGGTAGCTCAGGAACCCGGAAAGCCACTGGGCCAGTGAGGTCAACGCAAAGTTGATGACCACAAAGATCACGGCTGCCATCAGCAAGGTCTGCAGGATGTTGCCATCCCCCGATCCCAGGCGTCGGCCGGAGGCCAGCAGCTCGGGGTAGGTGATGATGTATCCCAGTGCCGTGTCCTTGAGGATCACCACGAACTGGCTCACCAGGGACGGCAGCATGGCCGTGAGAGCCTGCGGCAGCAAGATCGAGCGCAAGGTCTGGGACTCGGTCAGACCCACCACCAGGCCGGCCTCCCGTTGCCCCCGGGGCAAACCGTGGACACCGGAGCGGATGAGCTCGGCAATCACGGATCCGTTGTAGAACATCAGGGCCAGCACCACAGCCCAGAACGGGGTCTCCGTGGGCTGGACCAAACCGGTGCGTCCAAGCCCTAAGTAGAAGAAGATCATCATGACCAGCACGGGCACCGCGCGGAAGAACTCCACCACCACTGTGGAGATCCCGCGGATCACCGCCACCTGGGACAGGCGGCCCAGACCAAAGATCAGGCCGAAGATCACTGAGAGCACCACGGCCACACCAGCGGCCCGCAAGGTGGCGATGATGCCGGGAATGAAGAAGTTGTTCCAAGACCTGGCCGTGAACAACTGGGTCCACTTGGACGACTCCAGCTGACCGCGCTCGCCCAACTGAGCCAGCACGTACCAGGCGATGGCTGCCACCAGCAGCACACCCACGATGTTGAAGATCAACGTGAGCATCCGCCCGCGCGGTCCTTGGACGTCAAACAGAACGTTCTGTGCTTTGGAGGACATCAGCGCACCACCGCAAACTTTCGGGAGGCCCACGTGGTCAACAGACCCACGGGAACCACGATCAGGACAAAGCCGATGGCCACGGTCAAGAACACCGCAATGATCACGTCAGGCCGGAACTCAATCATGGACTTCATCAAGGCGGAGATCTCCGTGACCGAGGCGGCAGCAGCCACCGTGGTGTTCTTGGTCAGTGCGATCAGCGTGTTGCCCAGGGGAGTGATGGCTCCGCGCAGGGCCTGCGGGAAGATGATCAGCCGCGCGGCGGGCAGGAAGCCCAGCCCGATGGCGCGGGCCGCTTCTGCTTGCCCCACCGGGACAGTGTTCACACCGGACCTGATGGCCTCACACACGAACGCTGCGTGATAGATGGCCAAACCGACCACGGCGTAGCGGAAGAAGTTCTTGTTGAAGTCCGGGCTGAGGTTCAGCTGCAGCTGGGACCACACACCCAACACCAGGAAGACCAGGATGATGGTCAACGGGGTGTTGCGGATGATGTTGACGTAGGCGGCACCGAGCCAGCGCATGGAAGTGATGGGGGAGACCCGCATCAGGGCGAGCACGGTGCCCAGCAGCATGGAGCCGATGGCCGCAAAGAAGGTCAACTGGATGTTGACCCAGAACGCGGATGCGACGTCGAACTGCTCGAACAGACTCGCAAAGTCTGAGAGATAGCTACTCACGATGCCTCTTTGAGGTCACAGACGAGTCTGTGAGATGGAAATGGGATGAAACCTGCCCGGTGCATGTTCGGACAGGGGGTTAACGGCGTGTGGTGGGTGCACCACCTGGGCAGTGCACCCACCACACGCTGATCACGATGATTCAACGGGCCTGGTGCGGCCGGTTGGATCAGGAACCGCAGGTCTCGTCAGGAGTCGGCGGGTTCCAGTCGGTGTTGTAGGAGTAGTCCGCGCCCTCGGTGTTGGAGGTCACGGCCTCCTCCCAGGCGCCGTCCTCAACCATCTTTTCGATGGCGGCGTTGATGTCCTCGCACTTGTCCGAGCCCTTGGGCAGGCCCACGCCGTAGCGCTCCTCGGAGAAGGTGTTGCCCACCACGCGGAACTGGCCCTGGTTGGCATCCGTGGAGGCCAGTCCGGCCAGAATGATGTCGTCAGTGGTCACCGCGTCCACACCGCCGGAGCCCAGCATGGTCACGCAGTCTGCGTAGCCGCTCTGCTCCACCAGGTTCACACCTTCGACCTCGTCGCGAACGTTCTCAGCGGAGGTGGAGCCCGTGACGGAGCACAAGTTCTTGCCGTCCAGATCCTGGGGTCCGTTGATGGAGTCGTCATCGGCACGCACCAGCAGGTCCTGACCTGCGGTGAAGTACGGGCCGGCAAAGTCCACGGACTCCTTGCGGGCGTCAGTGATCGAGTAGGTGGCAAAAATCATGTCCACCTGGTTGTTCTGCAGCATGTTCTCGCGGTTGGCCGAAGGGGCTTCAACCCACTCGATCTGGTCCTCGGAGTAGCCGAGTTCATTGGCCACGTACTTTGCGACGTCGACGTCAAAGCCCGTGTAGTCCCCGCCGTCGGCGTAGCCCAGGCCGGGCTGGTCATACTTGATGCCGATGCGAACGGTGTCCGAATCGCCGCCGTCGCCGTTGCCCGAGTCCCCGCCGCCACAGGCGGAAAGGGTCAGGGCGGCAGCTGCGGTCAGAGCCACGGCGCTGTAGATCTTTTTGCTGCGGTGCATTGGTGTCTCCCTTGGTGTTGTGATGGTGTTGAAGGGTTGGTGGTGCTGGATCAGTGGTTGAGGATCTTGCTCAGGAAGTCCCTGGCGCGCTCGGACTGCGGGTTGGAGAAGAACTCCTCCGGGGTGTTCTGCTCCACGATCTGCCCGTCAGCCATGAACACCACCCGGTCTGCCGCACGGCGGGCAAAGCCCATCTCGTGGGTGACCACGATCATGGTCATGCCTTGGCGGGCCAGATCGGCCATGGTGTCCAGGACCTCGTTGATCATTTCCGGGTCCAGGGCGGAGGTGGGCTCATCAAAGAGCATGACCTTGGGGCTCATGGCCAGGGCGCGGGCTATGGCCACACGCTGCTGCTGTCCACCGGAGAGCTGGGCCGGCAGTTTTTCCGCCTGGTTGTCCACCCCCACGCGCTCGAGCAGTTCCATGGCCCGCTCCTTGGCGGCAGCCGAGGACTTGCCACGGACCTTCATGGGCCCGAGCGTGACGTTTTGCAGCACGGACTTGTGCGCAAACAGGTTGAACGACTGGAAGACCATGCCGACGTCCGCACGCAGCTTGGCCAGCGCCTTGCCCTCCTTGGGCAGGGGGTTGCCGTCAATGGTGATTTCGCCCTCGTCAATGGTTTCCAGGCGGTTGATGGTGCGGCACAGTGTGGACTTGCCGGAGCCGGAGGGGCCGATGACCACCACCACCTCACCGCGCTTGACGTCCAAGTTGATGTTCTTGAGCACGTGCAAGCTGCCGTAATGCTTGTTCACGTTGGCGATCTTCACCAAGGTCTCACCGGCCTGCGTGGCGATGGGACTTGTTGGCGGACTCACAGTCTGGTTGGGCATGTCAAGAACATAGTTGAGGTTTGGTCAATGTGAGGTCAACCACGTTGCAAGTTGGTGAAATTCCTAGAGAATGTTGCGCCACGAAGCCACGGGGGGAGCCTGCGCGGGGCACCCCGATACCGTGGAGACCATGACTTCCACCCCAGAAACCCCCACGCCGGAGCGACAGACCCGAACTGATCCGCCCGCAGATGCTTCCGGACAACCGGTGTCACCTGCGCATTCAGCGAGCCCATCAAGTGGCTCCGGCCAACCGTTCCGACACAAGGGCCCGATTCTTCTGCGCGGCCGTGAGTTGCACCGCAGCACTTCTGACCAGCGGTTCTTGGAGCCGGAAGTGCTGGCTGGGCGCGAACCCGGTGACTTCACGCGCAGCGACCCCTGGCGGGTGCTGCGGATCCAGAGCGAGTTCGTGGATGGTTTTGACACCCTGGCTCGACTGGGGCCTGCAATCTCCGTGTTCGGTTCTGCGCGCACGCCGGAGTCCTCGCAGGACTACTCCATGGGGCGCGCCGTGGGCCGCCAGTTGGGGGAGGCCGGGTACGCCGTGATCACCGGTGGTGGCCCGGGCATTATGGAGGCCGCCAACCGCGGTGCCCATGACGTCGGCGCCCGCTCGGTTGGTCTGGGCATTGAGCTGCCGCATGAGCAGGGTCTGAACCAGTACATCGACCTCGGCATCAACTTCCGGTACTTCTTTGTCCGCAAGACCATGTTCGCCAAGTACTCCCAGGGCTTCATTGTGCTGCCGGGTGGATTCGGCACGTTGGACGAGCTCTTCGAGTCCCTGACCTTGGTGCAGACCAGCAAGATGACCCGGTTCCCGGTGGTGCTGATGGGAACGGCCTTCTGGGCACCGCTGGTGGACTGGATCAAGAACACCTTGGTGTCCGAGGGCATGATCTCCGCCGGAGACGTTGACCTGCTGTGTGTCACGGATTCCCCCGAGGAGGCTGTGGCTGTCATGCGGGAAGCTCACGAACGCCGGTCCCACGAACAGCACCATCTCGACCTTGATGAGTTCCCCGAAGGTGGACAACGGTGAACCCAGATGCCCCCACCCGGGTGCATCTGGCTCTCACACAGGCCACCGGTCGGACGGCCTCTGCCTTCGCCGTTGTCCCGTGGTGGGGCCAGGCTCTTCTGATCTGGTTGGTCTCCAGACTGTGGGCGGCGATCATCTTCGTCGTCGTCGACCGCCAGTCACCTGACGGTCCGTGGGGGCCCACTCCGCTGGGGTACTTCAACGTGCTGAGCATCTGGGACGGCCAGTGGTACGAGCGGGTTCACGACGGCGGTTACCCCTCCGAGCTGCCTAGAGACGCCACCGGTTCGGTGCAAGCCAATGCATGGGCGTTCTACCCGGTGTTTCCCCTGGTGGTGCGAGCCATCACGGCGGTCACAGGTCTGCCGTGGGCCGTTGCGGCCTCCACCGTGGCGCTGTTGGCGGGGTTTGCAGCCGCCGTGCTGATCCTCAAGCTGTTCCGGGAGTTCTTGGCACCGGATCCAGCGGTGTGGGCATTGGCTGTGGTGGCCTTCGGCCCGGTGTCGCCGGTGTTCCAGGCGGCGTATGCGGAATCCCTCCATCTGGCCCTGCTGGCAGCCGCTTTGCTGTTGGCGGTACGGGGCCGGGTGCTGTGGTCCGTGGGTCTGATCCTGGTGATGTGCCTGACCCGGCCGGCCGGTGTTCCGTTTGCTGCCGCGTTGGGGCTGACCTGGTTGATCCACGCCGTGGGATCCCTGCGCAGCCACCACGCCAACGGGACGTGGAAGGCGGGTGCGGTGCTAGGGGTGTTCAACAAGTGGTTCTGGTTGGCGGTGTGGGCCTGCGCCTGCGCGTTGGTCTGGCCGGCCTTCGCGTGGGCCGTGACCGGTGAAGCCACGGCGTACATGGAGACCGAAACCGCATGGCGTGGATCTTCCCTGGTGGTCTTCGAACCCTGGTTCGCACTGGGGGAGAGGTTTATGGGCCCGTACCTGGGGTGGCTGGGCGTGGTGGTTCTGGTGGTGGGCTTTGCCCTGTTGATCACCACCCGCACGGTGCGTACCACGCTGCCGCTGATCGTGTGGATGTGGGTGGCCTGCTACGCCGTGTACCTGCTGGCCTTCCTGCACCCGCAGTCCTCCACCTTCCGCATGTTGGCGCCGTTGTTCGTCCTGGCAGCCCCGTTGGTGGCCGCAAGCCCGGCGCGTTCCTATCGGATCACGCTGATTGTGGTGGGTGCCTTGTTCCAGATCGTCTGGGTGGGATACCTCTGGCAGTGGTCGCCATTGCCCGGCGGCGGTGACTGGCCACCGTGATCCGGCCTGTCACCAGCAAACCCAACCGGTCGCGCTCGCTAATACCAGCAGGCCGTCCGGTAAGATGTGACGGAAACTCACGTCGATGACAGGAGAACAACCAATGGCGGCTATGAAGCCGAGGACTGGTGACGGTCCCATGGAGGTCACCAAGGAAGGCCGCAGCCTGATCATGCGCGTGCCCCTGGAAGGCGGCGGACGCCTGGTCGTTGAACTCAAGGCCGATGAGGCCGCAGAACTCAAGGAATGCCTGGAAGGCGTGACCTCCTGAGCCTGAAGTGACCTCGTCAGTTCCCGGGCAGTTCTGCCTGGCGGCTGACCACGAACTCAAGAGCCCTCCACCGATCACGGTGGAGGGCTCTTTTCACCAGAGATGTCCCTACAGGGACGGGTAGACGACTGCCAATCCCGGGCCCGGGTCACTTCTTGACGGCCACCAACAGGCCCGAACCGGCTGTGAGGATGGCGGAGAAAAAACGGTCGTCCTCACGGAACACACGGTGCATCTCCCGGTGGATGCGTGTGGCTTCATCCCGGACCACCGGGTCCGGCACCCGGTCCTGGTCCAGGGTGTCCTGGACCACCAGGGTGCCTCCGGTGCGCAGCATCCGTGCGGCTTCATCCACGTAGAGCAGGGCGTTGGCGGCATCGGCGTCCAGAAACACCATGTCGTAGGCCCCCGTGGTCAGGCGAGGCAGGACCAAGGAGGCTCTCCCGGAAATGGTGCGGATCCGGTTGCTGGCCACTCCGGCCTCCCGGAAGGTGTCCCGTGCGCCGCGCAAAGCCCGGACATCGGTGTCCACGGTGGTCAACACGGAACCCTCAGGCAGGCCCCGCAGAATGGCGGTACCGGAAACTCCGGTGCCGGTACCCACTTCCACCACGGATCGTGGCCGGGCTGCGGCGGTCAGCACCGTGAGCGCTGCAGCAACACCCGGTGTGACCGGGCGGATGTTCAAGGTGGTGGCGCGTTCGCGTGCACGCAGCAGGACCTCGTCCTCCCGAGGGTAGGCCTCGGCATAGGACCAGCTGGTGGTCTTGCCTCGGCCCATTTTTCACCCTCCCGTTCTGCGTCAACTCCAGTGTGCCCTGAGCATCCTACTCGTCCCGACCGCTTGGGGGACCGGGGGGTGAGGGTCAGTCCGCTCACGGCCCGCAACGGGCCTGCGCCCAGGAGGCGTTCAGGTTCTCCGGTGACCATGGCGGTGACCTCTTGAACCGGTCTGTTGTGAACACCCCACAGACCTCTTCACCAACGGGATGAATCAGGCGTGCACAAGGTTTTCTGGACTCAACGGATCGTGGTGGTCTCCCTGGCGGTCGCCACGTTCCTGCTGGTGGGAATCGCCCTGTCCGGTTGGTATGTCGGATCCCGCGGTGCCACCACGTCCACGGGCTCCGCAACGGTCTCCGGTTCCACCTGGATGGGGCCGCAAGGGCTGGTGCACACCCAGAACTCCGACGTCGACACCTTGCGTGCCGACGGCTGGACCCTGCCGCTGGTGGGGCTCAACGGGTACAGCACAGAATCCTTGAGGTTGACCACCGTTGCCGGGCAACCGGCCGTCGTCGTGGTGGTGGAGAACAACCGATCCCGGCAGATCACCGTGGTGGAACAACGCGGCACCGTGGACACCGAGCACCCCGTGGCCGGGGACACCGGGCTGCCGGCCAGTGCCGTGGGGCTGGAGCGCACCTCCATTTCCGGTGCCACCGTGTGGGTCCATGAGGGCAAACCGTGGCGGGCCATGATTGTTCACGACGACGTCGTCTACACCCTGGTCTCCGATGCCGCACCACCGCGCATGGTGAATCTGTTGCAGCAGGTCGAGGCCGGTCACCGGGCCGTTCTGGACCAGCCGGCCCAACCCGACCACGGGACCTTGGAAACCATTGCGCTGGGCTGGCGGCGCATCCTGGGAGTGCAATGAGAACTCGCGTCCGCAGCCAACTCCGACTGCTAACCTCTTAGCCGTGTTCGGTATCAGTGGAGCAGAAGCAATCGTCCTGATTGTGGTGGCGCTGCTTGTGATCGGCCCGGAACGTCTGCCCGAATACGCGCAGAAGCTCAAGGACCTGGTCAAAGCAGCACGCCGTTATGCCAGCGGAGCCAAGGACGACCTGCGCGAAACCCTGGGCCCGGAAGTCACTGACGTCGACTGGCGCAGACTGGACCCCCGGCAGTACGACCCCCGCACGATCGTGCGGGAGGCGTTGGCGGAAGTGGATCAGGAGGACGCCGAGGAAAAGCGCCGCCGTGAACGGAAAGAGCGTGAGGCCGCCCGGGAAGCACGCAAGGCCGAGCGGGAGGCTGGAGGCAGTGGGGGAGGCTCCACCGCCGCCACCCAGACCACGTCACTGGTGCGCCTGGCACCCGGTCAGCGGGCTCCGTTCGATTCAGAGGCCACCTGAGCCACCGCTTTCTGGGGCTGGTGCCACGTTGCTCAGCGTGGGGTGACGCCCAAGGACATGCCTGCCAGCCCGCGGGGGCCGTCGATCTGTTCGGCGATCTCACGCAGGGCAACCGCTGCCGGGGAATCAGGCTCCGACCAGACCACCGGCGCACCGGCATCACCGGCCTGACGCAGCGCCACGTCCAAAGGAATGGAACCCAACATGGGCACGGGGTAGCCCATGCGTTCCGTCAAGGACTCCGCAATCTGCTGCCCACCACCTGAGCCGAAGAGCTCCAGGCTGGAGCCATCCGGCATGACCATGGCGGCCATGTTCTCCACCACCCCGGCCACGCTCTGCTCCGTCATGGCGGCCAAGGTCCCGGCGCGCTCGGCGATGCCTGTGGCGGCCTGCTGGGGGGTGGAAACCACCAGGACCTTGGAGTGCGGGAGCTTCTGCGCCACGGAGATGGCAACATCTCCTGTGCCCGGGGGCAGGTCCAGGAGCAGGTGGTCAAGATCCCCGAAGTGGACATCCGCCAAGAACTGCTCGATGGCCCGGTCCAACAGGGGACCGCGCCACACCACGGGAGTGGCGGGGTCAGTGAACATTCCGATGGAGATCACCTTGACGCAGCCAGGAGTGCCGTTGTCACGACGGGCGTTGCCCGGAACCTCCACGACAGCAGGCAGGATCATCTCATCCACTTTGGTGGGGCCACGCTGAATCCCGAACAAACCAGGGATGGAGAACCCATGGATGTCCGCATCCACCACTCCCACCTGCCGCCCGCGGGCAGCCAGGGCAGCTGCGATGTTGGCAGTCACCGAGGACTTGCCCACCCCACCCTTGCCGGAGGCCACTGCGTGCACCCGGGTCAGGGAATCGGGATCGGCGAACGGGATGCTACGGGTGTGGCCCAGACGCTGTTTGAGTTCCTGCCGCTGCTCCGGGGTCATCACGCCCAGTTCCACCGTCACGCGGTGAACGCCATCCACTTGCATGAGGGCGGATTCCAGGTCCGCCTCAATGGTGGAGCGCAGAGGACATCCGGAAATGGTGAGCAGCACCCCCACGGTGGCCGTGCCATCGGCTTCCAGAACGGCCCGCTGCACCATGCCCAGATCCAACAGCGGACGCTGCAGCTCCGGGTCCTGGACCGTGTTCAACGCATCACGCAGCCTGGGATCCACGGTGGGTTGGGGCAAAACGGTCTCAGAACTCACTGGTGTCACTGCTCTCAGGACGGGGTGTTGGTGTCCGGGTCGGTTTGGGTGCGCTCCACGGGCTGATCCAGCGGCTCGGCATGGGGTTCCAGTGAGTCCGGAACCACCGGAATCAGCCCGGTGGGTGCAGCCTTGGAGTCCCGGGATTCACCGGGACCTGTCTTCTTCTTTTTCTTCGTCTTGGGCGCCAACGTGGCAGGTGTTGCCGGAGATTTCTTACCGGCGTCGTCGTCGTTCTCATCCCGGTCCTCCAGCAGTTCCTGGAGGAGGTCACGCATCTCTGAGCGGACGAAGTCGCGGGTGGCCACATCCCGGACAGCCATGCGCAACGAGGCGATCTCCCGGATCAGGTACTCGGTGTCCGCCAGGTTCTCCTCGTCGCGCTTGCGGTCCTGTTCGGCAATCACACGGTCACGGTCGTCCTGTCGGTTCTGGGCCAACAGCAGCAGGGGAGCGGCGTAGGAGGCCTGCAGGGAGAGCATCAAGGTCAACAGGGTGTAGTTCAACGCACGGGGGTCGAACTGCAGGCTCTCGGGCATCAAGGTGTTCCACCCCAGCCACACCACCACGAACACGGTCATCCACAACAGGAACTGCGGAGTACCCATGAAACGGGCAAAACCCTCTGTCATCTGACCGAAGGAGTCCGGGTTGGGACGCAGTCGGTCCCACACGCCGTGACGCAGACCGGATGGCGTGTCCAGACCGGAGGAACGGCGTTCGGCATTTGCGCGGATGTCACTCATAGCGTCGTCCCACCTTTCGTACGGGGGTTCCATCGTCCCAAGTCCGCCAGTCATCGGGCAGAAGATCGTCCAGGACGTCGTCAATGGTCACAGCGCCCACCAGGCGCCGGTTCTCATTGACCACAGGGATGATGGTGAGGTCATAGGTGGCCAGTTCTTTGGCCACATCGGAGATCGGGGCCATGTCACGCACGGGCTCGATCGAGGTGTCCAGCATGGTGCCCAGAGGTTCAGGCGGCGGCACGCGCAACAACTGTTGCATGTGCACCATGCCCAGATACCGGCCAGTGGGGGTTTCCAGCGGCGGGCGGCACACGAACACGGCGGCCGCCACGGCGGGGGAAACCTCCTCCTGCCGGATGGCGGCCAGGGCATCGGCCACGCTGGTTTCCGGGGAGAGGATGATGGGCACGGGAGTCATCATGGAACCGGCTGTGCCTTCGTCGTACTCAAGCAGGCGGCGGACGTCCTCGGCTTCTTCCGGCTGCATCAACTGCAGCAGGTCCTCGGCCTGGGTGTCCGGCAGCTCGTTGAGCAGGTCCGCGGCATCATCCGGTTCCATTTCCTCCAGGACGTCTGCAGCACGCTCAACGTCCAGGTTGGTCAGGATGTAGACCTGGTCCTCCTCCGGAAGCTCCTGGAGAACGTCTGCCAGCAGTTCGTCCTGCAGCTCACCTGCGATCTCCATTTTTCGCTTGTCGGAGAGCTCGTGCAGTTCCTCCGCCATGTCCGCGGGCTGGTCCTCCTCGTGCGCTTGGACCCACTGCGTGGCGGCCTGTGGCCCCACACTGGCCAGATCGCGGGCCTCTTCCCAGTCCACCACCAAGGTTTCCCCGGGACGACGACGCATCAACCCGCCCGTGGTGCTTGCCCGGCGCACGAACAACTCCGTGAGTTGCCAGTCCCCGGAGCGGGCCCGTTCCATGGCCACGTCCACAATGGTGGCCGTGCCCGAGCCGTCCAGCAGGGCAACGTGTTGATCAAACATCTCCCCGATCACCAGGGTTTCCTGTCCGCGCTGTTGGAACCGGCGCAGGTTGACCAGGCCGGTGCACACTATGCGTTTGGAGTCCATGCTGGTCACACGGGTCATGGGGACGAACACACGCCGTTTGCCGGGGACCTCAACCACCATGCCCACCACAATGGGCCGTTTGACCTGACCGCCGCGTTTGCCTCCGGGGGCGCGGCGCAGCACCACAAAGTCGCGGAGGCGTCCCACACGGTCGCCCAGGGGGTCGAAGACGTCCAGACCGATCAATCGGCCGATGAAGATCTTTTCCAGGGAGCTGCTCACCGCATCAGCCTACTGGCCGTGCACCGGGTTCAGCCCATCGCGATGATGCAGCGGATCTTCACGTGACTTTCAGTGAACCGGGTGATCATGACGGCATGAGCTTTTTTGGTCAGCGTCCCTCGTCCCTGGCTCCCACCGGTCTGCCCGAAGGCCAGGCCATTGGCACGTTCTCCCGCTACGCCGATGCCCAGAAGGTGGTGGATCACCTCTCTGACCAGCACTTTGACGTGCAGGCGGTCTCGATCGTGGGTCATGACCTGCGTTCCGTGGAGCGGGTGACGGGCCGGTTGTCCTATCCACGCGTGGCCATGCTCTCCGCAGCGCAGGGCGCCATGTTCGGTCTGTTCTTCGGCGTGATTTTGGCCATGTTCGGAGGCAGCGGCTGGGGAGTCTCGGTTCTGCTCACCGTGCTGCTGGGGGCCGCGTTCTGGGTCATCCTGGGCGTGATCAGCTTTGCCGCCCAACGGGGACGCCGCGACTTCACTTCGGTCTCCACGTTCGTGGCCGCCCGTTACGACGTCGTGGTTCGTGGTGACCTTGCGCAGTCGGCACGCCAGGCCGTCCAGGGACTCAACCTGACCGGATTGCAGCCCGGGGGATGGGGCGCCCCGCACCAGCAACCCCAGCCGCAGCAGCCTGTTCAGCCGGCAGGCCCGCAGTCAGGACCCGTGAGTCAGGGTCAACGCCAAGGCACGGGTCAAGGCACGGGCTCGAGCGCTTCGGGTTCCAGTGCCGCAGGTTCCAGTGCCGCAGGTTCCAGTGCCGCAGGTTCCAACGCTTCGGGTGGAACTGCCACGGGTCACGCGCCCTGGAATGGCGGCCAACCGGCGTCGGGGACTCACGGTGCCCCGGGTCAGGCCGCGTCCCAGCAGCCGACCCGCCGGGCTCCCGCACCTGGTGAGAAGGACCTGCCGGATGGTCGCCCCCGCTACGGGGTGCGCGTGGATCCGCAGGAAACCCCTGGGGACGCTGGGCAGTCCCGGCAACAGTCCTGAGCAGTCCCAGCAACAACCCCGAGCAGGCCTAGCAACAACGTTGAGCGGGCCCACCAACAATCCTGAGCAGGCCCCAGCAGCACTGTGCCGGGGAACCCGACTCAGTGCTGCCGGGCCATCCAGGATTCCACCTGGTCCGGATCACGCGGGAGGGCAGCGGAGAGGTTGTGGTTGCCGTCGGCGGTGACCAGGACGTCGTCCTCGATCCGCACACCGATGCCGCGGTACTCGGCCGGTACGGAGAGGTCTTCTTCCTTGAAGTAGAGACCCGGTTCAATGGTGAACACCATGCCGGGTTCGATCACGGCGTCCTGGTACATCTCACGGCGGGCTTGGGCGCAGTCGTGGACGTCCAGACCCAGGTGATGACTGGTGCCGTGCGGCATCCAGCGACGGTGGTGCTGGCCCTCCACGGACAGCGACGCCTCAGCTGAGACCGGCAGCAACCCCCACTCTTCCAGGCGGGCGGCCAGGACCTCCATGGCGGCATCGTGCACGTCCCGGAACCGGTTGCCTGGCACGGCCACGGTGAATGCGGCATCGGCAGCATCCAACACCGCTTGATAGACCTTGCGTTGCACCGGGGTGTAGCGGCCGTTGACCGGCAGGGTCCGGGTGACGTCAGCCGTGTAGAGGGATTCGGCCTCCACTCCGGCGTCCACCAGGATCAGATCCCCGTCCCGGACCACACCGGTGTTGCGGGTCCAGTGCAGCACGGTGGCGTTGTTGCCCGAGGCCGCAATGGTGTCGTAACCCAGATCGTTGCCTTCGGCCCTGGCCCGGGCAAAGAAAGCACCCTCCACCACACGTTCTCCGCGCGGCTTCTGCGTGGCCACCGGCAGGGCCCGCACCACGTCTGCGAAACCGCGAATGGTCATGTTCACGGATTCCCGCAGTTGGTCGATCTCATGGGAGTCCTTGACCAGGCGCAGTTCGGAGAGAGCCTCCAGCAACGCCGAATCCACAGCATCTTCGGCAGCCAGGTCAACCCCAGCTGCCAAGCGGGCGGCATCCACCATCTGGTCCACGGCCGCGTCCTGCCCCTTGATCACGCGGATGCGCATTCCACCACCGGCGGGGTCGCCCACGTTCTTGGAGACCGCAGCCTCCAACCCGCTCAGATCCGCCGTCTTGATGCCGTAGGCGCTGCTGATCTCCCGCAAGGAGGGCCGATCTCCCACCCAGAACTGGCCGTTGCGGGTGTCTGCGTAGAACTCCTGGGTGTCATGCCCGGCCATGGGATGGAAGTAGAGCGTGGCGGTGTGGTTGGCGTCGTCGTCACCCGTGCCGGTCTCCACCGGCTCCATCACCAGCACCGCGTTGGGCTCGTGGTCCACGCCCAACCCGGTCAGGTGGGCGAAGGCGGAGTGGGGGCGGAAACGGTAGTCGGTGTCATTGGAGCGGACCTTGGGTGCACCGGCCGTGACCACAATGCGCTCACCCGCGAACTTCTCCGAAACCCGGCGGCGGCGCTGCGCTGCGAAATCAGCAACTGCCTCCCGCGGCAGGTCCGCATCCGGCACCGGCGCCCACTGGGAGGCCATAAACGTTTTGAAGGCCTCGGAGTCCGGGGAGCGGGTCCGGTTGTCACCGCGCTGGGCCATGGACTGCTCCGCGGTGGGTGCGGACTGCTGGGCGGGGGTGGCGGAATCCTGCTGGGTGGTCATGTGGCTCCGTTCGGGTGGAAGGTGCAAAGCATGAGGGGCAGCAACCCTGCGGGTCATGGGCTTGAGCCCCGAGCTCAATCGTGCCACGTCCTGGTGCGTGCCTGAGTTCTGCGCGGAGCCACCAATTGACGCTGGGAGCCACCAGTTGAAGCGGGAATCCAGGGGCGCAAGCGGGGATCCAGGAGTGCAGGCCGGCAGCCGTGCCAGGATGGTTGCATGAAGATCGACCTCCACACCCATTCCACCGTTTCTGATGGCACACAGCCCCCGGCTGAAGTCATGGGGTCGGCGGCACAGGCCGGTTTGGACGTGGTGGCGCTGACGGATCATGACACCACCGCCGGATGGGCTGAAGCCGCGCAGGCAGCCGCCCGCCTGGGGGTGAGTCTGGTGCGTGGCACGGAGGTTTCCTGTCAGACGGAACACGGGATCTCCGTTCACCTGCTGTCCTACCTCCACGATCCTCATCATGAGGGACTCAATCAGGTGATGGAGAGGGCCAGGAACTCCCGCCTGACGCGCGCGCAGCGCATGGCCGAGTTGATCGGCAACGATTACCCCATCACCTGGGAGATGGTCCAACGCCACGTTGCTGACGGAGCCACGGTGGGACGCCCTCACCTGGCAGACGCCTTGGTCTCAGCCGGTGTGGTGGCGGACCGCACGGAGGCATTCGACACCGTTCTGCACCCACGTTCCGTGTACTACGTGCGCCACTACGCGCCGGACCCGGTCACGGCCGTTCGTCTGGTTCGGGAAGCGGGCGGCGTCCCGGTCATGGCGCATCCCCTGGCCTCTCTGCGCGGCCGGGTGGTGGGGCAGGAGGTTTTTGACACCATGATTGCGGCCAGGTTGGGTGGGCTGGAGATCGCCCACCGGGACAACCCGGATGCTGCCCGCGCTCAACTTTCCGAGATGGCCGCACAGCACAATCTGATTGTCACCGGGTCCTCCGACTATCATGGGGCCGGCAAGCCCAATCGGTTGGGGGAGAACTTGACCTCTGTGCAGTCGCTGCGCCGGATCGAGGCGGAATCCAGTGGGGTCACGCCCGTCCTGTGGGCATGACGCCAACTCCTGGCCCAGATGTGACTCGTGCCGCCCATCAGGCCTGATGGGCGGCACAAAACACTGCTCAGCGGGGAGGGTCAGCCCTCCTGGGACTGCACCTCACCGTTGGTGGTCCTACGGCGCCGACGACGACGCCGTGCTGCACCTTCCGCTGACCGGTCACGCGGGGCGGTGGTGGAGTTCTCAGCGGCGGAAGCCGAGGTTGCCTCACGGTTCTCGGTCTTGCGTTCGTGGTCATGCGGGCGACCGTCACGCTGGGCCTGGTTGCTACCGTTGGAGTCACCCCGGCGTCCGTCCTGATCGCGACGGCCTTCACCACGACGGCCTTCACCACTACGCCCTTGGCCGCCACGGTTGTTCGAGCGGCGCCGATTGCGTCCCGAACCTCCGCGTGAATCCTCACTGTCACGCTCGGAACCGGAGCCACCACGTCGGTTACGGCCCTGACCGGCATCACTGCGACCGGAGGGCTGGCGTCCGGACTTGTCAGGGCCACCCAGGTCTTCGAGTTTCTCCGCGCCGAGCCCGGCGTGGGTGCGCTTGTCCTTGGGCAGGCGGCCCTTGGTGCCTTCCGGGATGTTCAGGTCCGTGTAGAGGTGGGCGGAGGAGGAGTAGGTTTCCTGCGGCTCCTGGACACCGAGCTCCAGGGCTTTGTCGATCAGGCGCCAGCGCGGGACGTCGTCCCAGTCCACGAACGTGACGGCGGTGCCCTTGTTCCCCGCACGCCCGGTGCGACCAGTGCGGTGCAGGAAGGTCTTTTCGTCCTCCGGGCACTGGTAGTTGATCACGTGGGTGACGTCGTCGACGTCGATGCCGCGCGCGGCCACATCCGTTGCCACCAGCACGTCAACCTTGTTGTTGCGGAAAGCGCGCAGCGCCTGCTCACGGGCACCCTGACCCAGGTCACCGTGCAGGGGAGCGGCTGCGAACCCGCGGTTGGTCAGCTCATCTGCCACCTTGGCTGCGGTGCGCTTGGTGCGGGTGAAGATGATGGTCTTGCCGCGGCCCTCGGCCTGCAGAATGCGGGAGACCACCTCGTCCTTGTCCAGGTGGTGGGTCCGGTAGATCACCTGGCGGATGTCCGCCTTGGTGGTGCCTTCATCCGGGGCTGCAGCACGGATGTGCATGGGCTTGGACATGTAGCGGCGGGCCATGGCCACCACGGGGCCGGGCATGGTGGCGGAGAACAGCATGGTGTGGCGGACCTTGGGCACAGAGGAGAGGATCTTCTCCACATCCGGCAGGAAACCCAGGTCCAGCATTTCATCGGCCTCGTCCAGGACCACGGCCTTGACCTGGGAGAGATCCAGGTGGTGCTGGCGATTGAGGTCGATCAGACGGCCAGGTGTGCCCACAATGATTTCCGCGCCCTTTTCCAGGGCCTCGATCTGGGGCTCGTAGGCGCGGCCACCGTAAATGGTTAACACGCGGGCGTTGCGGGTCTTGGCCGCCGTGGCCAGATCCGAGCCCACCTGAACGGCCAACTCACGGGTGGGGACAATGATCAACGCCTGGGGTGCACCGGCGTGGGCGAGTTTGCCCCAGCCGTCGTCGTCGCGGCCCACCACACGCTGGATCACGGGAATGCCGAAGCCCAGGGTCTTGCCGGTGCCGGTCTTGGCCTGGCCGATGATGTCCTGGCCGGTCAACGCCACGGGCAGGGTCATGGCCTGGATGGGGAAGGGGGAGGTGATGCCCTCCGCTGCCAAGGCGTCCACGATGTCCTGGCGCACGCCGAAGTCCGCGAACGACTTGGGTGCGGCCTCAACGGTCTCGGGGGTGGCCTCCACGGAGGATTCGGCAATCGCCTCAACGGATTCGGGGGTGGAATTGGTCTCAGTCACAGGTTTTCGGGGTCCTCTTACGTTGATCGGGCGCGGGGGCAGCGGCGTGGGGCGGCTGATGCATCGTGGGTTTTTTGACGACGCCGCACCATGTGCCGTGCGGCAACCACGTCTGTGGTGCGGACACGCGCTTGGGGGAAGCCGATCGCGGTGTGCAGGCTTCGCCTAGGGCGCCAACCGAAAAGCTGAAGACGTGTTGGGTGTCTACGACCGGTCATCCGACTACGGGCCAACTCTACCGTGACCGGCGCTGCAGGCCGAGATGTTGGAGCCGAACACGAAAAAAGTGCAGATCCGAGAAACGGATCTGCACTTTTTCCATCACCACATCAGTTGTTGGAAACACCTGGCATGAAACCGACCTTGCGGCGCGATTCGCTGCCGATTTCCACGTAAGCAATCCCTGTAGAGGGAATTATGGTGGTGTGCTCCTTGGTGTCCGTGAGGGTCAGCACGGAACCGTCCGCCAGAGCGGCACTGACCAGTTCTTGGGCTTCCTGGGCGCTCAACGGGGAGTCCACAACAACTTCACGTCCCACGTTCTGGATGCCGATCTTGATCTCCACGGTGCCTCCTGCGGCTCTGGTGATGGGGTTCAGTTCCCCCATCCTAGGAAGGTGTCATTGCCAGTCTTCGTCGATGATGCTGATTCCGCCCCAGGCTAAACGGAACACCTGGCGTTGGGCCTGCTCACGGTCGCCCACGGACGGGTTGTGTGCCCAGTAGTAGGCACCGGCTTCCGCCATGGCCGTCAGAGAGCGGGCCAGCATGACGGCGTGGGCCTGACTGATTCCGGCATTGGGTCCCAGCACGGAACCGATGGCTTCTGCCACGCCCATGTGGAAGTTCTCAAAGCGTTCGCGGATCTCCGTGTCGGCCAACTGGTCCGTGTGGAAGATCAAGCGGTAGGCCTGCGGGGAGTCCGCCACAAAGTCGAAGTAGACGTTGAGCATGGACTCAACACGCGTGCGGTTGACGGTGCTGGACTGCAGGGCGGTCAGCAGGCGGGCTGCCAGCTGATCCAAGTTGTCATCCACCAGCGCCAGGTACAGCTCCCGTTTGCCCGGGAAGTGCTGGTACAGAACGGGTTTGGAGACGCCTGCAGACTCTGCGATGTCATCCATGGAGGCTTTGTGGTAGCCGTGGCGGGAAAAGATCTCCAGGGCAACGCCCAGTAGTTGCTCCCTGCGTTGCTCGCGGGGCAGGCGGGTTGATCTCAGGGGCCGGGCGGACCGTGATGTTGGCATGGGAACTCCTGCCGCTTCAGCCGGCGGCGCGCGGTGCGGAGGGCAGGCGCGGCTCGGAGGTGGTGTGTTGGCCGCTCACGGCAGCATTCGCGCCGGATTCTTGGGCGGGCGCCTGGGCCGCTGGAACTTCTATGCCGAACAGGGCCTCCAGGCCCATCAGGTAGTCCTCGGCACGGCCCTCGGCAGCCATTTCCCGTGCGCGCACGGTGGGTTGGTGCAAAAGGGACTTGACCATGCGGCGCATGGCGAACTCGATTTCCTCATGGGCCCCGGTGCATCCGTGCTGCTGGCGGATCTTATCCAGCTCCTGCTCCAGGACACCCATGGTGTGTTTGCGCAAGGCCACGATGGCAGAGCTCATGTCCCTGCCCGTGCGCTGGTTCTTGAACCGGTCAGCGGCCTGGTCCACGATGCGCTGGGCAGCCGTCACGGACTCCCCGGTTTCCTCCGGTGCAGCCAACTTCACGGATTCCAGCGTGATCAGCTCCACGTGGGGAAGGTCTGCCACGGAAGGATCGAAGTCCCGGGACAGAGCCAGGTCCACCACGGTCAGGGCATTGGTCGGCATGTCCTGGGCCGGCATGGGTTCTGCTCCACCGGAACATCCGATCACGACGTCGCACCGGTTCAGGGCGTCTTCCAGGTCATCGGATGCCACGGGGGTGCCACCGCGGTTGGCGGTGAACTGTTCCGCGCGCCCGGAGGCCGAATAGACCTCAATGTCCGCACAGCCCCGGTCACGCAGCGCGGCCATGGTGGCGCCCGCATAGGCTCCGGTTCCGAACACCAGGGCGCGTCGGCCCGGCCACTGTCCGTCGGTGACGTCGTCGGCAAGATCCAGGGCCACGGACACGATGGAGCGGCCCCGTTCACCCAAACTGGTGTGGGTTCCCACCTCGCGGGCAGTGTGGGCGGCGGCCTCGAACAGCCTGACCAGCTCACCGCTGGCGGTGCCGTCACGCTGGGCCTCGGTCAGGGCTCGCCGCACCTGGCCGGTGATCTCACGTTCACCCACCACTGCCGATTCCAGGCCGGAGACCACGGTGAACAGGTGACGTGCGGCGTCGTCCTCGGTCAGCAGTTGCACTCCATGGGCCACGTCCTGGGGATCGAATCCGGCCCGTTCGGCCAGCAGACCCACCAGCTCGGCGCGCGTTTCTCTCAGGGCCGCAGCATCCTGGGTGGGGGTGTTGATCTCCCCGTAGAGCTCCAGCCGGTTGCAGGTGGACAGGGCCACGGCGCCGTTGAGCACGCCGGTTCCCACCAGGTCAGAGGGCAGACCTCTTGCACCGTCTGCCAGGCGGGCAACGGTTGTCAGGTCAACATCGCGGTGTGAGGCCACCAGTGAAAAGA
The DNA here is from genome assembly GCF_000800955.1 of Kocuria sp. ZOR0020. Taxonomy (NCBI): domain Bacteria; kingdom Bacillati; phylum Actinomycetota; class Actinomycetes; order Micrococcales; family Micrococcaceae; genus Kocuria; species Kocuria sp. ZOR0020. The sequence goes on along the minus strand of NZ_JROX01000022.1, from coordinate 14,741 downwards.
GCACCACAGTGCAAGCATCGTAACGCGCAGACCGCTGTCTGTGCCTCAGCAGTGTGGCGCACCACGTGGCCGCGCACGCGCCGGCGTAGTGCCGGTGCTGCGGTGGTGCAGGCCGCACGAGTGATACGCCTGCCCAATGACGAGGCGTCACCAAAGTCCCGGACGGTGCTTGGCACAATGGCAGTGATGACTACTGCACCCTCAACTTCCGGTCACAGTGACGTGACCGATGACTCCGCTCCCGCAGGTTTCCGCCGCGGATTCCACAATCTTCCCCAGCAGCATCCTCTGCGCGCCGGAGGCACCGTTGACGCGCCGTTGCTGCAGGCCTTGACTGCTCGGAAGCCGTCGCGGCGGCCCGTGTGGTTCATGCGCCAGGCGGGGCGCTCGCTGCCGGAGTACCGTGCAGCCCGGGAAGGCAACGCCATGCTGGATGCCTGCCTGACACCCGATCTGGCTGCGGAGATCACCCTTCAACCGGTGCGCCGCCACAACGTGGATGCCGGGATCTTCTTCTCGGACATCGTGGTGCCCCTGCGGTTGGCCGGGGTGGGCGTGGAGATCGTGCCCGGCAAGGGTCCTGTCCTTGACACTCCGGTCCGAACGGCTGCAGATGTTGCCGCTCTGCCGGAGATCGACGACGCCGCTCTGGAACCCATCCGTGAAGCCGTGGCCTTGACCGTTGCTGAACTGGGCAGCACCCCGCTGATCGGTTTTGCCGGTGCCCCGTTCACAGTGGCCGCATACATGGTGGAGGGCGGCCCGTCCCGTGACCACCTGCTGCCGCGCACCATGATGCACGCGGATCCGGACACCTGGGAGGCCCTGGCCGACTGGGCCGCGCGAGCCTCCGGTGCGTTCTTGCGGGCACAGGTGATGGCCGGTGCCTCCGCCGTGCAGCTCTTTGACTCCTGGGCGGGGTCCCTGTCCGTGTCCGACTACCTGGACCACGTGGTGGGTCATTCCGCCACCGCGCTGTCAGCTGTTGCGGACACTCCCGTGCCGCGTATCCACTTCGGCACCGGAACCGGTGAACTGCTGGGGGCCATGCGTGATGCTGGTGCCGAGGCCGTGGGTGTGGATCACCGCATCCCGTTGCAGGAAGCCAATCGGCGCCTGGGTGGGCGCACCGTGGTGCAGGGCAACATTGATCCGGCACTGCTGCCTGCGCCGCGTTCGGTGCTGTACCGGCACGTGGACGAGGTGCTGCGCGGTGGCGCCCTGGCCCCGGGCCACGTGGTGAACCTGGGGCACGGAGTTCCGCCGCACACGGACCCCGATGTGCTCACTGACCTGGTGGAGTACATCCACCAGAACCCCGCGGGGACAACCGGTTGAGCATGGTTGCGGCTGCCTGAACCACGTGCAGTCCTCAGCACCTGAATCCCATGACCGTCAGGCCTACATCTGAACCGTCCGGCCTACATCTGAAAGGAGCCCAGCGGTGACCACCAGCTCGGATCGGAGTGCGTCCGTGTTCCTCCCGCGCAAGCCTCGCAGCGCGTTGGTGGTGGGTGGTGGCATTGCCGGACTGGTGGCGGCACGGGATCTGGCCAAGGCCGGTCTGCGGGTCAGCTTGGTGGAGTCCCGCCCGCAGTTCGGCGGTGCTGTGGGTTCGCACATGGTGGCTGAATCGGTGTTCGATTCCGGTGCCGAGTCCTTTGCCACCCGCACTCCGGACGTTGCGGCTCTGATTGATGAACTCGGTTTGACGGATCGTGTGTGCACCCCGAATCAAGCTGGATCCTGGGTATACCTTCCCGACGGCGCCCGGCCCGGTGAGCGCTCCGGTGTGCTGGGCATTCCGGGAGACCTGAGCAGTGACGCACTGCGTCAGACCCTGGGCCGCCTGGGCTGGTGGCGGGCCAAACAAGATCTGAAGCGTCCCGCTCGGATCGGGTCCCAGGCCACCACCGTGGGTGAGCTGGTGCGCGCCAGGATGGGCTCCGCCGTCGTGGACAAATTGGTGGCCCCCTTCACCCTGGGTGTCCATTCCCTGCACCCGGATGATCTGGATGTGGACGCGGTGGCCCCGGGACTCAAGCAAGCCTTGCGGGAGAAGGGCTCACTGGTGGCTGCTGCCGCCTCCCTGCGCGCGGCAACCCCGGCAGGGCAGAACGTTGCCAGCCTGCGCGGTGGCATGAACGTTCTGGCTGAAGCACTGGTCCGCGACCTGACCCGGCGTGGAGTCAAGCTGGTGGCCGGATACGACGTCCTGGCACTGGACCGGGACCCGCGCCGGGATGGCTGGATGGTGGTGCAGCGTCAACCCGAGGCCGGTGACAAGACCGCGATTGCCCGCGGTGAGCTGCTGGTCATGGCAGCTGATGGCACCAGCGCCATTCGTCTGCTCTCCGGCGCCGACCCCGAGTTCTCCCACCTGCAACCTGACCCCAGCCCCCGGGTTGCCCTGGCAACCCTGGTGGTTGACTGCCCTGCGTTGGATTCCGCTCCGCGTGGCACCGGGATCCTGGTCTCACCGGCCGTGACGGATGTCCGGGCCAAGGCCATGACCCATGCCAGCGCCAAGTGGGAATGGGTCCGTGATGCGCTGCCAGAAGGGCGCCACGTGGTCCGGTTGTCCTACGGACGCGGTGGTGGAACCGATGCCCAACCGGCGCCGGAACTGGAGCTTTCCGATGACCAGCTGGTCAGACTGGCTCTACGGGATGCCTCCCGGTTGTTGGGCGTACCGATCGAGCCCCAAGACCTGGTGGATGCGGACGTAGTCCGGTGGGAACAGGCCCTCAGCCGCCCGTCGGCCGGACACCCGGAACGTGTGATCAAGGTCCGGGAGGGAGTTTCGCGCCTGCCCAACGCCATTGCCGTGGGGGCGTGGTTGGCTGGGACGGGCCTGGCCGCCGTCGTTGCTGACACCAGGGCGCAGGTTGCAGCGCTACTGGCCAGCAGGGGAGTGCACCCGGCTCCGGACTGAGGCGGTAAGCAGCAAGCAGCCCGAGCAAAAACTGAACACACCATCACCGAGCCGCCTGCGGGTATGCAGCCCGCACCGTCGGCTCACCATCGCAGATGACGAGGAAGTGGAAAACCGTGAGCGAGCACGCACACAGCAGCCAGGCAGCCGAGGAAACTGGTCAGAACCAGGGGCAGGAAACCCTGTACTGGGCGGTGTGGTCCGTCTACGCCCGTGACACCAACCGTGTGGCGCTGGAGGCCTCCCAGGAAGCGGCTGCCGTGCAGGAATATGACTCCCTGGTGGCCGAACTCCAGGCCCAGGGTGTGACCGTGCGCGGCACCTACGACGTCTCCGGGCAGCGCAATGATGCTGACGTGATGGTGTGGCTGCACGGTGAGGACCCCCAGGCGCTGCAAGCGGCACTGCGCAAGATCCGCCGCACCGCCATGATGAGTGGAACCCACCAGGTGTGGTCCTCCATGGGTGTGCACCGTGATGCGGAGTTCACCAACAACCACCTGCCGTCCTACGCTCGAGGCACCGAACCGGGGGCCTGGCTGTGCGTCTACCCGTTCGTGCGTTCCTACGACTGGTACTACATGGATGCCGAACGCCGGTCCCATATCCTGCGCAGCCACGGCATGAAGGGCCGCGATTACCCGCAGGTCCAGCCCAACACCATCGCCTGCTTTGGCCTCAACGACTACGAGTGGCTTCTGGGACTGGAAGCCCCCGAACTGGTGGATCTGGTGGACATCATGCGCCACTTCCGAAACACGGAGGCCCGCCTGTACGTGCGTGAGGAGATCCCGTTCTACACGGGCCGTCGCGTGAACACCACCGAACTTCTGGAGGTCCTTCAGTGAGCCACAACGAATCCACGGGCAACGATGCCAAGCCGGAGGAAACTCTGGCACCCTCCGCCGTGGTGGTTCCCACGGGTGCCGAACTGGAGCGGATTGCAGCGGACGGTGGAGCCGGTGCCGCTGCGGGACGTGATCACGAGTCCTCGGCAGCCCTGAGCCAGGCGCGTGCCGATGCACCCGCCGACTGGGATGCCGTGGTGCTCTCCAGCTTTGGTGGTCCAGAGGGCCAGGATGACGTGATCCCGTTCCTGCGCAACGTCACCCGCGGACGCGGCATCCCGGACGAGCGTCTGGAGGAAGTGGCCACCCACTACCGTGCCAATGGTGGGGTCTCTCCGATCAACGCCCAGAACCGTGCGCTGCGGGAAGCCCTGGAAACGGAAATGCGTGCCCGCGGGATCCAGACGCCCATTCTGTGGGCCAACCGAAACTGGGACCCCTACGTGGCCGATGTTCTGCGTCAGCTGCACCAGGACGGCAAGGACCGTGTGCTGGTGTTGGCCACCTCCGCGTTCTCCGGGTACTCCTCCTGCCGCCAGTACCGCGAGGACTACGGGGTGGCCCTGGAGGAGACCGGGCTGGTGGATCAGATGACCGTGCGCAAAATCCGCCAGTACTACGACTCCCAGGGCTTCCTGATTCCCTTTGTGGAGGGACTTCAGACTGCATTGACTCAGATCATCGAACAGGAGGCGTTCCAGGACGGCCCGGTGCGCATCCTGTTTGCTGCCCACTCGGTGCCGGACGTGGACGGTCTGGCCTCCGGACCGGAGCAGATGCGGGATCAGTTTGTGGGCGGCTCCGCCTACGTCCACCAGTTGCTGGCCGCTTCCCGGGAGATCATGAACCGGATTGGTGGGGCCACCGGTGAAACCCCGGAATGGGAATTGGTTTTCCAGTCCCGCTCCGGTTCGCCCAAGGTTCCGTGGCTGGAGCCGGACGTCAACGACGCCATTGAGAAGGCTGCTGAAGACGGCGCCACGGGGGTGATTGTGGTGCCCATCGGTTTTGTCTCCGATCACATGGAAGTCATCTGGGACCTGGACACCGAGGCCGCCGAAACTGCCGGCGAGCAGGGCCTGGCTTTCATCCGCACGGCCACCCCGGGGACTCACCCCGCGTTCGTGTCTGCTCTGGTGGATCTGCTGGAACAGCGGATGGTGGGCCGTGACGCCCCGCCGCGCGTTTCGGCGTGTGCGGAGGGCACCTGGTTTGACACCTGTGCCGCTGAATGCTGCGTCAAGGTGCTGCGTGGGGCCACTGAACCGCGCCCCACGATTTCGCAGCGCACCCCGGCAGAACCCTTGCCGGTGGGCCTTGACGACGTCGCCGCAGTGGTTCAGGCGTGATGCCGGAAGATCCTGCCGTGACGGGGCCTGCAACTCTGCGGATCGGAACCCGTGGCTCCGCCCTTGCCACCACACCGACCGGGCACGCCGCGGATGCCCTGGTGGCAGCCGGTGGGCCCGCCTATGAGTTGGAGATCATCCGCACGGAAGGTGATGTTGCCACCGGCTCCTTGGCAGCTTTGGGTGGTACCGGGGTTTTTGCAGCTGCTCTGCGGCACGCCCTGGTGGATGGCCGGGTGGATCTGGCCGTGCACTCCCTCAAGGATTTGCCCACAGCACCCCATCCGGGACTGGCCATCGGGGCCGTCCCAGTGCGTGAGGACCCCCGGGACGCGCTGTGCGCTCGGGACGGTCTGAGGCTGGAAGACCTCCCGGAGGGTGCCACCGTCGGCACAGGCTCACCCAGGCGGGTCGCCCAACTGTTGGCTGCCCGCCCGGACGTGACCGTGGTGGACATTCGCGGCAACGTGCCCACCCGTCTGGCCAGGGTCGCGGGCCTGGATTCCTCCGGCCCCGGTGACTTGGACGCGGTGGTGTTGGCCAGCTCCGGCCTGCGGCGTCTGGGTCTTGAGGGCCACATCAGCCAGCACCTGGATCCCTCCGTCATGCTGCCGGCTCCGGGGCAAGGCGCTCTGGCCCTGGAGGTGCGGGCGGAGGTGCTGCATGCCGATGCCGAGTTGGCAGCCCAGGCCTTGGGCGCCTACGGAGACGTCCCGGAGCACGTCCGAACACCCCAACGCCCAGGGCAGGCGGAGCTGGATGCAGCACTGGTTGCGGCCCTGAGTCGCGTCAATCACGTGGAATCCCGTTGGGCCGTCAGCGCCGAACGTGCCTTGCTGGCGCGGCTGGAAGCCGGCTGTGCGGCGCCGGTGGGCACCTTGGCCACCGTGGAGGACGGTCTGCTGGTGTTGCAGGTTGCGGTGGCCTCACCGGACGGAACACGTCTGATGCGCCGTACCGAGGCCTCGGATGAGCTCTCCGTGGATGCAGCCCGGGAACTGGGACGCCGAGTGGGTGACGGGCTGCTGGCTGACGGCGCTGCCGAACTGGCTGGACTGCGCTGACGTGCCCCGCGGTGACACGGTGCTCAGTGGGTTACGTGTTCTGGTGACTCGCACACCGGAGCGTGCCGGTGACCTGGTGGCCGGTCTGCGTGACCGTGGGGCAGAGCCGGTGCTGGCACCCATGCACCAGGCTGCAGCGGTGGCCGGACAGGAAGCCCGTGACCTCAGCCAGCTGGTGCGGACGGTGGCCGACGCCGATGCACGGGAATGGTTGGTGTTCACCTCCGTCAACACCGTGCGTGCCCTGCAGGCGGTTGTTGAAGGTGCCGATGGCGGCAGTCCCGACTCCTCCCGCCATGACCAGGCTCTTGACCTGGGGGAGCACCTGGCGCAAGCCGTTGCCGGAGGTCTTCAGATTGCCGCCGTGGGTGCGGCTACCGCACGGGCCGCACGCAATGCCGGGTTGCCGGTGCATCTGGTCCCACCCCCCGAACAGTCTTCGGCCGCAGGGTTGGTGAACGTGTGGCCCCATGCGGCGGAGGTCAACCAGCCAACGGCCACCGGCCCGGCTGTGGTGTACTTGCCCCAATCAGCCTGGGCACGCGCCACCTTGCGTGACGGGCTTGAGGCAAAAGGCTGGAGGGTGGAGACGGCCGTAGCCTACCGCATGGTGGACTTCCCGGCGGCCAGCCCTCTCACGGAGGTGACCAGCACTGGTTCCGTGGCCGTGTGGGACCCACATCGTGCCCGGGAGGAACTGGCCCGGGGGACGGTGGATGCGGTGGTGGCCACGGCGCCGTCGTTGTTGTGGGCACTGTTTGCATCCACTGACGGCAAACCCCCAGCCCCCGCGGTTACCGTGGAGCCCATGGCCTGCGCGGTGATGGGGGAGCCCACCCTGAACGCGGCCCAGGAACTGGGGCTGAAGGCCGTTGCGGCCACCGTGCCGGATACGGCCGGATTGCTGGATGCACTGGAACACGCTGTCAAGGAGAACCGAGCATGAACCCCGGTGGAGAGATCACCCACCCCCGCAACCTTCCGTACCGCCCGCGGCGGCTGCGCACCACGCCCGTCATGCGCTCGCATGTCCGGGAAACCCGGGTGCATCCCAGTCAGTTGATCCTGCCCGTGTTCGTGCGGGAAGGTGCACGGCAACCGCGGCCCATCACCTCCATGCCCGGGGTGGTGCAGCACTCCATGGAATCGCTCAAGGAGGCTGCCCAAGAGGCAGTGGAGCTCGGTCTGGGCGGTGTCATGATCTTTGGCGTGCCCACTACCTTGGACGCCACCGGCTCCGGAATCCTGGCACAGGACGGGATCCTCAACCGGGCCCTCAATGAAGTTCGCGCGGAGGTTGGCGATGACATCCTGGTCATGGCGGATCTGTGCCTGGACGAATTCACCGACCATGGCCACTGCGGCGTACTGGACGCCCAGGGGCGGGTGGACAACGACGCCACACTGGATCTCTACGCCCAGGCAGCCGTGGCGCAAGCCCAGGCCGGCGCACACGTCCTGGGCCCCTCCGGCATGATGGACGGGCAGGTGGGAGTGATCCGTCAGGCCCTGGATGAGGCCGGACACACCGATGTTTCCGTGCTGGCCTACTCCGTGAAGTACGCCTCCGCCTTTTACGGTCCGTTCCGGGAGGCCGTGGACTCCACCCTGACCGGGGACCGCAAGACCTACCAGATGGATCCCGCCAATCGCCGCGAGGCCCTGCGGGAACTGCAACTGGACCTGGCTGAAGGCGCGGACATGGTGATGGTCAAACCCGCCATGTCCTACCTGGACATGGTGCGGGAGGTGGCTGATCTCTCCCCGGTTCCGGTCTCCGCCTACCAGATCTCCGGTGAGTACTCCATGATTCAAGCTGCAGCGGCCAACGGCTGGATTGATCGCCGGGCGGCCGTTGAAGAATCGATCCTCTCCATCCGCCGAGCGGGAGCGGACACCGTGCTGACCTACTTTGCCGCCGACTTCGCTCGCTGGTGGCACCAGGACAACTGACTTCCCGCCCCGTGAACACCCTGGGCGGCTGCAACCCCGGATCCGGTTTTCACCCCGGACCACGACGACGAAAGAGGACGATCCCGTGACCGTCTCCCAAGAACTCTTTGAACGCGCTCGCCGCGTGATGCCCGGTGGGGTCAACTCACCCGTGCGCGCCTTCAACTCCGTGGGGGGAACCCCCGCCTACATCACTGCTGCCCGCGGCCCCTACCTGCAAGATGTGGACGGCCGCGAGTACGTGGACCTGCTGGGATCCTGGGGACCCGCCCTGGTGGGCCACGCCCATCCGGTGGTCTTGGAAGCCGTTCACGCCGCGGTGGAAAAAGGTTTGGGGTTTGGCACCTCCACCCGGGCCGAGACCGAACTGGCCGAACTGGTGGTGGATCGGATCGGGGCCATCGAGGAGATCCGCATGGTCTCCACCGGAACCGAGGCCACCATGACCGCCATCCGGTTGGCCCGCGGTGCCACCGGACGCGACCTGGTGATCAAGTTCGCTGGTTGTTACCACGGACACGTGGATTCCCTGCTCTCCGAGGCCGGTTCAGGAGTGGCCACACTCTCCCTGCCGGGGTCGGCGGGCGTCACGGAAGCCACCGCAGCTGAGACTCTGGTGCTGCCTTACAACGACCTCGACGCCGTGCGAGCAGCTTTTGAGGCTCATCCGGGCAAGATCGCCGCGGTGATCACGGAGGCAGTGCCCGCCAACATGGGCGTGGTTCCGCCGGATCCCGGGTTCAACGCCGGTCTGCGCCAGATCACCAGCGAACATGGTGCCCTGATGATCTTTGACGAGGTCATGACCGGATTCCGGGTTCACGCTGCCGGGTACTGGGGCCTGTCCTCGCCCCAGGAAGGGGATTGGGCGCCAGACCTGTTCACCTTTGGCAAGGTGATTGGTGGCGGCCTTCCGGCAGCAGCGGTGGCCGGCCGGCGCGAGCTCATGGAGCAGCTGGCTCCCACGGGGCCCGTCTACCAGGCGGGCACCCTCTCCGGTAACCCGGTGGCCATGGCCGCCGGTCTGGCCACGCTGCAGCTGGCCGACGATGACTGCTACCGCACGGTCAACCGACGTTCCGAACAGCTGCGGACGGCAGTCTCTGAAGCACTGCATGCCGAAGGCGTGGATCACTCCGTGCAGAACGCAGGGTCGTTGTTCTCCGTGACCTTCGGGACATCGCAGGGTGCGGTGCGCAACTACGCAGATGCCAAGGCCCAGGAGGTCTTCCGCTGGGCACCATTCTTCCACTCCATGCTGGAGCAGGGTGTGCACCTGCCACCCTCGGTTTTTGAAGCGTGGTTTGTCTCCGCAGCCCATGATGACTCCGCCATGGAGCGCATCTTCCAGGCACTGCCGCCGGCTGCACGCGCTGCAGCTCAAGCCACACCGCAGAACTGAGAACCTGAACCGAACGCAGTTGGGGCCCCACCGATTGGTGGGGCCCCAACTGTTCACAGAAGAATCAGCTGATCACTGACCAGTGATGTTCTTGGCGGCGTCCTTGACGTTCTCGCCGGCCTGCTTGGTCTTGGACGAAGCCTGGTCGCCAACGCCTTCAGCCTGAAGCTGCTCGTTGTCCGTGGCGTCTCCGACCGTTTCCTTGCCCTTGCCGGAGATCTCTTCAGCCTTGTTCTTGATCTTGTCGCCGAGTCCCATGTGTTCCTCCTGTGTGTGATCAACAGTGACCTTGCCAACAGTACCCTGATTGAGGGGTCAAGTACCTGACTGTTCGCCAGGAGTGGCAGGTGGTCACCGGCGCAGCGGCCAGTCCCCGTGGATGACCACGGTGGGGTCGTTCTTCTTCTGGCGCAGGTACTCCTGGAAACTGGCGGCCTGCTCCTGCGCCCAGCCGATCTGGCTCTGGTGCAAGACCTGGGCCGGTACGGACAATTCTGGGTTCTCGCGGGCCAACAACTGGGCCAGGTGAACAGCCGCCAGCGCATCCGCTGCGGAGGTGTGCGCGGATTCAAGTCTCACCTGGTAGGCCTCACACAACGCCACCAGAGTACGCTTGCCACGCCAACGGCGTCGGACCTGCTTGTGCAGTACGTACGGGTCGATGACCGGCTGGGCCGTGGGACAGTTCAGTCCGTGCCTGCGCGCCTCAGCTTCCAGGACGGTGAAGTCATAGGCGGCGTTGAAGGCCAGAACGGGAATGGAATGCTCAAACAAGGCGTCCATCAGTTCCACCGTCTCGGCCACCACCGCTGCTGCCGGGGCCCCGTGGGTGCGTGCGTGCTCTGTGGTGATGCCGTGAATGGCAGCAGCCCCTTCCGGGATCTCCACACCCGGGTCCGCCAGCCATTCCCATTCGTGCAACACCTGACCTGTTGGATCCACCAAGAGCACGGATGCGGTCACAATCCGGCAGGTGGTTGCTTCCCGCCCGGTGGTTTCCAAGTCGAATGTGGCCACGGGCTGCTCTGTCCACGCCACGGCGGGATCGGAGGCGATGGTGGCCCAATCGATGGGGCCAACAACATCCCGTGGGTCAACACCGGCCCTTGGGAGATCAACCTGCCCTCCGGTCTCACCCGGTGGGTCGAACAGCGTGGGCTGATGGGTCCCTTCCGACTGGCGGGTGGACGGCGCGGCAGGTTCCTGATGCGGCATGTCATTACGGTACGTCCGGACTCGGACACCGTTGTGAGCGGTACGGAGATGGGCTCCACATCCGGTCACGGGGTGGTCCAGCAGACCGGAATCCTTGTGTTGTCCGTGCCACGTGGTGAGATGGATCCATGATCGATTTCGGGCGTGATGGTGCCGGGGACCATGGATCCCGTGAACTTTCTCGGATGCTGCACAGCCCGGGGGATCACAAGCATGCACTCGGCACCGCGGACCTGGCAGTCCACACTGTGCCGGGCCTGGAGGACCTGGACCCAGGTCAGCGCCGAATCGCTGATCTGCCCGCGGGATGTGGGCCGGTCATGGTGTGGGGTGGACCCGGCACAGGACGGACCACCGCGGTGTTGTCATTGGCGATCCAGCGGTTGAGGGCTGGGATGTCCTCGGAAAACTTGTTGGTCCTCACGCCCAGCCGTGCCTCAGCTGCCCGCCTCCGGGACGCGCTGGCCACCGCTGCCGGTGCCACCATGTCCACTCCTCCGGTCCGTGCGTGGCAGGCGTATGCCTTTGACGTCCTGCGTCGCGCCCATGTCCGCGGACTGCTACCAGGGGTGGAGAACCCACCCAAGTTGCTCTCCGGCCCGGAACAAGACGTCTTGATCCGCGAACTCATGGAAGGTCACGCGCAAGGTGCTGGGGCCGCCGTCGTCTGGCCGCCCAACCTGGGGGAGGCCGTCGGCACCCGCGGTTTCCGGGGTGAGATGCGGGAGTTGTTCGATCGTCTGTCAGAACATGACATCTCACCACAGCGCCTGCGGCAGCTGGCCCGCGAGCTGCAGCGTCCCGAATGGGCCGTGGCAGCCGGATTCCGGGAGGAGTACCAGGCGGTTCGTCGATTGCGGATGCCTGAGGCCTTTGACCCCGCAGCACTGGTCACGGAGGCCGCCCGGGTCCTGGAGACCAATCCTGAGTTCTTGGCGGAAGAACAACAACGGCTCCAGCTGGTGATCGTGGATGACCTGCAGGAGGCCACTGCCTCCATTCATCGCCTCCTGCGGGTACTGTGCGCCGGGCAGGACGTGGTGACCACGGCGTGCCCGGACACGGTGGTTCAAGGATTCCGTGGTGCCAGGCCGGATGCGTTGCGTGATGCCGTCCGTGAACTCGGGCACCACGGTGAACCCATGACCCCCGTGGTGCTGGAACGCAGCCACCGCATGAACTCTGCTGTTCAAGAAGCCTGGCACCGGGTGGCACAGCGCATCCCGGCGGTGACGGCGCACAACCTGCGGGCCGCCCGCCCGGAACCTGAAGAGGATGGGTGTGCAGTACAGGCTGCAGTGTTGGCATCGAGCACCCATGAGGCGCGATGGATCGGTGCTGACATTCTGCGCCGTCACCTGCTGGGCGGGGTGGGCCTGGACCACATGGCCGTGGTGGTGCGCAACAGCGCGGCGTTGCGTGGGCTCCAGCGCCACCTGGAATCCCTGGGCATCCCGGTGACCACCTCTGCGGCGGAAACCCCGGTACGGGACGAGCCCGCCGTCAAGCCATTGTTGGCTGCCTTACGGCTGGTGGTGGCCCAGGAGCGCGCTGGGGAAACCGCTCAGGAGGACATTGGCCGGGACGTCTTGGAGGCTGCCCAAGCCGTGGAATTGCTGACCTCCCGGATCGGGGCTGCCACAGCCATGGACATCCGTAGGCTGCGCCAACGTCTGCGGTATGCAGAAATACGGGACGGTGGCGGACGCAACTCTGATCGCTTGCTGGTGGAGGCCTTGACCAAGCCGGGTGCTTTGGACGTGGCCCAGGTGCGTTCCACCCCGGCCAAGCGCGTGGCGCGAATGCTCCAGTCCGGTAAGGATGCACTGGAGAACCCCAATGCCACCGCGGAAACGGTGTTGTGGGCCCTGTGGGAAGCAGCCGGTGTGGCCTCCACCTGGCAAAAGGACGCCCTGGCCGGAGGAGAGTCCGGACGTCGTGCCGACCGCGACCTGGACGCCGTGGTGGGCTTGTTCGAGATGGCCGAGCGCTTTGTTGACCACCTGCCCGGTGCTGGTGCCGGCGAATTCTTGGACTTCCTGGAATTGCAGGAACTGCCCATGGACACCCTGGCGGCCCGGACGCCGTCGTTGGCCTCTGTGGAGATCATGACTCCAGCCACGGCAGCGGGTCGCCAGTGGCCCGTGGTCTACGTGGCGGGGGTGCAGGAGGGGCAGTGGCCCAACACCGCGTTGCGCGGAGCCCTGCTGGGAGCGGATCTTCTGGGAGATGCTGCTGAACTCGGAGTGGAGGTGGCCCGCCACACCTCGCCCGTCACGCGGTTGAACCTGGTCCGGCACGATGAACTGCGCAGTTTCTCCACGGCCGTCTCGCGTGCTGCCGAGTGCCTGGTGGTCACGGCCGTGGCTGACCAGGACAACGAACCCTCTGAATTCCTGAGCCTGATCGACCCCTGGGACCACCGATTCCACCCGGAGGCCGCCGAGCAGACGCGCCCCGTGCTGACAGCACCCAGGCCCCTCACCCTGCGTGCACTCACCGCCCAGCTGCGGGCGGTTGCGCAGAGCGGGGCGGAGGGCAACACTGCGCATGACTCTGACAGTCACCGTGTTTTTGACCAGGGTGGGGCTGAAGCGGTGCACGCTGAGGCTGCGGCGCGGATCCTGCATCACTTCATGCGTGCTGGAACTCCCGTGGCTGGTGCGGATCCGGAGGACTGGTGGGGCTTGTTGGAACTTTCAACTCAGGATCCCGTGCTGGATCCTGACCAGCCCGTGCCGGTCTCTCCGTCCAGGGTGGAGACCATCCACCGTTCGCCGTTGGACTGGTGGGTCTCTGTGGCCCGGGCGGAGGCCGCCACGGACACGGCACGGAGTCTGGGAACCCTGGTGCATGCCATTGCGGAAGCAACACCGGATGCCCCCAGCTCTGAATTGATCCAAGAACTGGAGCGCCGCTGGCCGGAGCTCGGCTTGGCGCAGAACTGGGAGTCGGAGAAACTCAAACAGACTGCCCAGACCATGCTTCGCAAGTTTGCGCAGTACGCCATTGCCGCTCGCAAGGACTTTGGCCGCGAGTTGGTGGCCGTCGAAGGATCGTTCAGCGTTCTGATCACCGGCGGCGCTCGCGACGCCTTGTTGCGTGGGCGTGTGGACCGGTTGGAGGTTGATGATCAGGGACGCTACGTGGTGGTGGACCTGAAGACCGGCAAGGGCGATGTCACGGGCGCTGCGGTGCAAGAGCATCCTCAACTGGGTGCCTACCAGGTGGCGTTGGCCGCCGGTGCAGGGCAGGCCATGGCTGAACAAGCAGCCACTGAACAGGCTGGAGCTGAGCAGGCGGGGGGTACGCGGCCCGCCGCGGGCAACCATGCCGACGCCAACGCGCAGACTTCAGTGCCGGAGGATCCACACTTGGAGATCGACGTCGCACGGCCGGGCACCGCTGTCCCCGGTGGTGCCGCCCTGGTCCAGTTGGGCACCAAGGCCGTGAAAGTGGCGGTTCGTGCCCAGGACCCCATGCCGGCGGATGAAACCTGGGCCAAGGAATTGATCTCAGCGGCCGCGCAGCTGGTGGCGGGCCACCAGTTCGTGGCACGGCACACGGCGGAGAATTCCGGATCTCACGGGCTCAGATGCAGGTTGCCGGGAGTGTGCCCGCTGTGCAGTGCAGGACGGCAGGTGACCTCATGACAGCCGCATCTGGCGCACCGTTCAAAGACCAGGATTCCGGGCAGACACAGGAGACCACCATGCCCTCTGACCACCCTTACGGCGGGGTTGATCCGCGCTTCTCTCCACAGGAGTTGGCCCAAGCACTGGGTGGCAACCAGCCCACCGCTCAACAAGCTGAGGTCATTGCAGCTCCTCTGGCTCCCAAGCTGGTGGTGGCCGGGGCAGGGTCAGGCAAGACTGCCACCATGGTGGACCGCGTGGTGTGGTTGGTGGCCAACGGCATCGTCCGCCCGGAACAGGTATTGGGCGTGACCTTTACACGCAAGGCTGCAGGTGAGTT
>NZ_JROX01000214.1:0-10778 GCF_000800955.1 Kocuria sp. ZOR0020 | reverse complement strand
GCCGTGCCGAACTGCAGGGTGCCGGAGAACCGCTGCGCCAGATCGGCCACCGCCGTCTGAGCAGCCTTTTCACCGGCAGATGGATCCGTGGCGGTGGCCACCAGTTTTTCCAGCTCCTGCCGGGTTTCAGCATCCGGGTCCTGCGCGATCCATGAGCGAACCGCCTCCAACAGGTGCGCTCCGGAACCGGGCCAGAGGGGGGAGGCGGGGGAGGGTGCCGTGTTCATCGGATGGCTCCTACGATTTCTGCCAACAGTCGGGCAATCCGTGGGGCGGCGGCCTGCCCGGCCTCCACCACTTCCTGGTGGGACAGCGGGGTCTGCTGGATTCCTGCCGCCAAATTGGTGACCAGCGAGATCCCCAGGACCTCCAGACCGGCGTGGCGCGCGGCAATGGCTTCCAGCGCCGTGGACATGCCCACCAGATCTGCCCCCAGAACACCTGCCATGTGGACCTCTGCAGGGGTTTCGTAATGCGGACCGGGGAACTGGGCGTAGACCCCCTCATCCAGGGACGGGTCCACGGACCGGGCGATCTCCCGCAGACGCTGGGAGTACAGGTCCGTGAGATCCACGAACGTGGCCCCTTCCAAGGGTGAGGTGGCCGTGAGGTTGACGTGATCGGAGATCAACACCGGCGTCCCTGACGACCAGCTGGGATTGAGCCCACCACATCCGTTGGTCAGGACCATGGTGGTGGCCCCGGCAGCCGCTGCCGTGCGCACACCGTGGACGACCGCACGGACACCGCGTCCTTCGTAGAAGTGCGTGCGGGCCCCGATCACCAGTGCGTGACGCTGCCGGCCGTCGGAGTCCGGGGCGGCCAGTCGAATCGACCGCAGGGTTCCCACGTGCCCCTCCAGGGCAGGCTTGGAGAACCCGGGAATCTCCGTGGCGGGGATCTCCGCCACGGTCTCACCCAGCAGCTCAGCTGCCCCGCCCCACCCCGAACCCAGGGTCAACGCCACGTGGTGGGTGTCCACTCCGGTGCGTTGCCGGAGGGCATCAGCTGCCTGCTGGGCCAGATCGAATGGGTCATGGGAGTCGGTGGGGTTCACCACGGTCAGGGCCTCCTTGAGCGTGCGGCTCTTGTCACTGCGGCGGGTTGGCGCAGTCGGGATCCATCCTGCCATCTGGATCACAGCGGGCCACTGACCGCGGTGGATCGGAGCCGGGGCTCAAGTGTCAGTGCTTGCGCTTCTTGACCCGGCGGATCGAAAGTACCGAGAGCAACAGGAATGCCACACCAAAGCCCGCGGTGATGCCCGTTGAACCCCACCACTGCACGGTGCCTTGCTCCCACATCGAATCCAGAACGGCACTGGAAGTGTCCACCTCGGGGATCTCGGGTGCCTCCGGTGCGGGCAGGCCCGCGTCCTGTGCGGCCGTCACGGCTTCGTCGTGAGCCTCCTGGGCCTCGGCATTGGCCTCCTCCTGGGGTAGTGCGACTGCTGCGGTGCGTACGATCTGGTTGATGTCCGCAGACTGGGCCATCGCGGCGTAGGCCCAGCGCGTGGGAACCACCTTGGACGCGGTGTCGGAGACTCCCTCCATGGCGAACAAACCACCGCAGAAGATCAACTGCACCACCACCAGCAAGGACGCTGTGTTCATGGCGACGTCGGAGCGGCCGACCAGGGCGGAGACCAGGAAGCCCAGCAGCCAGGAGGTCATGATCAGCAAGAACGTGACCAGCCACAGTTCCAGCCACATCGGCCCCCAGGAAGCCATCGAGTCATGCGGGATCAGCAACAGGACTGTGAACACCAGGATGGCCGACTGAATCAGTGAGGTCACGATGGTCACCAGGGTCTTGGCCCCCACATAGGGCCACACCCCCAACCCGGTTCGGGCTTCCCGCAGGAAGATCTGTTTCTCGTCCAGGAATGTCCGACAGGCGGGGAATAGACCAATGGCCACGGCCGCCAGCAGAATCACGATCAGCACGATCTGCGGCTGGTTGATCTCCGATTCCGAGGACTGCGGGTAGGTCAGCCCGTGATCACCCGGGACCACCAGCACCAACAGCGCCAAGAGGGCCGGTGCCACAAAGGTGGTCACCATCACGGACGGCAGATCGGTGCGCATCAGCTGGATCTGACGGCGCAGCAGCACCCCCAGCTGGAACATGCCGCGGCGGGTCACCTGCTTCTGCGGGCCGGCCGGTGTCTGGGCCGCCAGGCGTTCGTGGGTCACGTGGAAGACCTCGGTCCGGAAGGCAGCCGCTGCGGATGCCGGATCCTCCTTGAGCCCCTTGTAGACCTCACGCACCTGCGGGCCCAGGTTCTGGGAGCGCTCAAAGTACGGCATCATCCCGTCCGGATCGCCAAAGTAGGCCACCGAACCACCGGGGGCCAGCACCAGCACCTTGTCCGCCAGGTCCAGATTGGCGGTGGAGTGGGTAATCACGACGACGGTGGAGCCCTCCCGGCCGCCGACCTCACCGTGGGCCATCCGGCGCAAGAGGTCCATGACCTCAAAGTCCATGTCCGGATCCAGACCGGAGGTGGGCTCGTCCAGGAACAGATAGCGGGGCCCGGTCAGCAGTTCCATGGCCGTGGACACGCGTTTGCGCTGGCCACCGGAGAGTTGTCTGACCGGGGTGCGGGCGTGTTCGGTGAGTCCCAATGACTCGATGACCGCAGAGATGCGGCTCTGACGTTGTTGCTTGTCCACGTCTTCGGGCAGGCGCAGGGCGGCAGTGGCTTCCAGGACCTGTTCGGCGGTCAGATCCCGGTGCAGCACGTCCTCCTGGGGCACCATGCCGATCTGGGATGAGAGCACCGGGCCGAACTGGGACATGTCCAGTCCGTGGTACTCGATCCGTCCGCGGTCCGGGTTGATCTCACCCAGCAAACAGTTCAGGAAGGTGGACTTGCCGGCACCGGATGGGCCGATCACCGCAATCAGGGACCGGTCCGGGATCTCCAAGGAGACGTCATCCACCAGGGTGCGCTTCATTTTGGGGTTGATCCGATCAAGCACGGAGAAGGTCAGATCCCGCACCACGATGGACATGTTGCCTTCGGCGCGGATCAGCTCACACAGACCCACCGAAGTCTGGCGGAAGGGCACGCCGCCGATCACCACCTGGGACCCCACGTGCAGGGGGACGGTGCTGGTGATGCGTTGACCATCCACCCAGGTGCCGTTGGTGGAACCCAGGTCCGTGATGGTGGCACCGTCACCGGTGCGGGTCAGGCGGGCATGCTGGCGGGAGACCAACAGACCGTCGATCAGCACATCAGCGGAGGCATCCCGGCCCACGATGATGGACTCGCCAGGAACAGCCGGGCGGAAGGCCGGGGACAGGCGCATGCCTGAACGCTCGTCCTCCGGGCTGGGGGAGGCAGGCATGATTTCCGTGTTGTCCATGCGGTTGACCCAGGAGCGCTGCTGGGCCTCCACCACCGGTGCGGACGGATCAACGCCAGAGGCAGAGGGGCTGCCCTCCGATCCGGCCTCCCGCCGGATCTGCCCTGGGCCGGATGGTGTGCCGTCCAGACCTGCAGTGGCCCGGTTGATGCTGATAGCGGCCACGGTGGGCTCTGCGGAGGTCACAGGGATGTCGGCCGAATGGATGCGGGAGGATGCGTCGTCGTTGGTGTTGTTGTCGTCGTGGTGCGTGGGGGCCACGATCCCGTAGGTCTGGTCTGGCTGCGGCTGAGCGGTGTCGGCGGCGGGTGCCGCAGCAGGATCCGGCACAAAACCGTAACCGGCGGCGGGATCCGCGGAAGTCTGCGGGTCCGGTGCGGGCGGGTCCATGACCTTGAACTCAGCCCCTGCACCCGTACCGGGGGCCAGGCTCAACCGAGTGGGGCCCGTGATGATGGCCGCCATGTTGGCCATGAGCATGTACCCATTCATGGCAGTACCCGTGCGGGTGCCGCGGTCCTCCACCGTCCAGCAATCCCCACTCCAGCGCAGAATCACGTGGATGTCCTGGATGGCCGGCGACTGCAACTGGATGTCCGCGTACTGCGAGGAACCCACGGTCCAGGGGCGCCACGGGTCCAGCTCGCGGATGGTGCTGCCCACCTCAATAATCAGGGGGTGCATGAAACTCCTTCGGGACGTGGCGCGTGATGACGCATCGATCATGCCCTACTGCGTTTGCAATCGCATGGCCGTGACAAAGAATTGCACACTCCACGGGTTTGGGCGTGCTCACAACGACGACGACCCCCACCACATCGCGCCCTTCCCGGGTGGGGGATGAGCACGGTGGCGGGGGCCGTCGTCGTGATGCGGGGGACTACTCCGGCTTCTGCGACCCACGGCCGCGGGGGCGGCCCAGGTTGGGGCGCGGGAAGGCGGGGCGGGTCCGGTCGATGCGGTAGTCGATCCGGCGGTCCACGTAGGACTCGAACTCGGGGAACTCGGAGAGGTTCTCCGTGATCTCCTCCGTGACCAGAGCACGCATGCGGTTGATTTCCTCACGGCGCAAGGCACGGTCACGCACCCGGGTCTCAGCAATCAGGGCGCGGACGGTGGCCACGCACATCAGCAGCAGCACCACGCTGAAGGGCAGCGCTGTGATCAACGAACCTGCCTGCAAGGCACCCAGACCACCGGCCAACAGCAGACCCACGGCCAGGAAACCTTCCAGCAGGGCCCACAGCACACGGGACCACACGGGCGGGTTCGGATGACCGCCGGAGGCCAGCATGTCCACCACCAGGGATCCGGAATCGGAGGAGGTGATGAAGAAGACGGCCACCAGGATGATGGCGATCACGGACAGGATGGAGCCCAGGGGCAGTCCGTCCAGGACCTGGAACAGCGCGGACTCCACGGAGACCTCCCCGTCCACCACCAGGTCTCCCTGGCCGTAGAACTGGCGGTACAAGCCCATGCCACCCATCACGGAGAACCAGAAGAAGCCCACGATGGTGGGCACCAACAGCACACCGGCCACGAACTGGCGGATGGTGCGGCCCTTGGAGATGCGGGCAATGAACACACCCACGAACGGGGACCAGGCGATCCACCAGCCCCAGTAGAAGATGGTCCAACCGGTGAACCAGCCTTGGGCCTCCTCCGTCTGCTGGTGGGCGCCCACGTCAAAGGTCATCTGCATCAGGTTGGCCAGGTACATGCCCAGCGATTCCACAAAGTTCTGCAGCAGGAACACCGTGGGGCCCAGCAGCAGGACGCTGATCAGCAGCAGCCCCGCCATGGACAAGTTGATGTTGGACAGCCACTTGATGCCTGCACCCAAGCCACTGGCCACGGAGAGAATGGCCAGGAAGGTGATGATCACAATCAGGATCACCAACAGGGTGTTGTCCGCGGTGTTCACCACGCCCATGGCCACCATGCCTGCAGAAATCTGCTGCACGCCCAGGCCCAGGGAGGTGGCCACGCCGAACACCGTGCCAAAGATCGCCAGAACGTCAATGGCATCGCCCAGCCAGCCCTTGACCCGGTCGCCGAACAGCGGCTCCAAGGCCCAGCGGATGGACACCGGGCGGCCGCGGCGGTGGATGGCATAAGCCAGGGCCAGACCGATCACGGCGTAGATGGACCACGGGTGCAAGCCCCAGTGCACAAAGGTCTGGGCCATGGCCAGGCCCTGCAACTGGGCCTCGCCGCCGTCCCAACCCGGCTTGGGGTTGACGGTGGAATAGGTCAGAGGCTCACCCACGCCGTAGAAGACCAGGCCAATGCCCATGCCGGCGGCAAAAAGCATGGAGAACCAGGACAGAACCCCGAATTCGGGTTCCTCGTCATCTCTGCCCAGGCGGATGTTGCCCATGCGGGAGAAGCCCAGGACCACGGTGAAGGCCACAAAACCACCGATGATGAGCATGTAGTACCAACCCAAGTTGGACACGATCCAGCTCTGGGTGGTCTCAAAAATGTCGCCGGTGAAATCCGGGGCCAGGATGCCGATCACACCGACCGCCAGGATGACGATCATCGCAGGCCAGAACACCCGCGGCGCCACCCCGAACTTGCCGATCTTCACGCCTTGTTGGCGCAGTTTGGCGGTGATTTCGTCGTCACTGTCCTGGGCCTGGATCTGCTCGGACTCAGGGACGGTCAATTCTTCATGCAACGCGATTGCGCTGCTGAGGGGGGAGCCGTTGGCCTCACCTGGATATTCGGTGGTGGTCTCAGGCGAATCGGCTGTAGTCACCGTTGAGTTGTTGCTTGCCGCTGAAGGTTCACCGGCGTGTACGGCGTCGTTCTTTGCCGAGCCCTCCGCGGAGGGCGGTGATGCATCGGAGGAAGACATGAAAATCCCATCTGAAGTACAAGTGGACCCCACCACCATGGTCAAGACCCACCCTAGATTCAAATTGACTCGTCAAGTGTTCGGGGCGGATTCCCAGGTTTCTGAGGGGCTTGGGGGTGTAGAAACCCGCGCCCTGACTACCCAAGCCCGGGGTCCGATTTTTTTGACACAATGCAGTGGTGAGTTCAATCACCGAAAGTCTCAAGAAGAAAATCGTGATCATCGGCGCCGGCCCTGGCGGGTACGAGGCCGCCTTGCATGCCCGGGGCCTGGGGGCAGAGGTCACCCTGGTGGAGCGGCAAGGCACCGGCGGCGCGGCCGTCCTGACAGATGTGGTGCCCTCCAAAACCCTGATTGCCTCTGCAGACACCATCCACCGCTTCCATGAGGTCCAGGACCTTGGCGTGCATCTGGTGGGCGGGCCGCAGGACGGCACGGAAATCGAGGGTCTGGCCGCAAATCTGCAGACCATCAACGCCCGGCTGTTGCGGCTGGCCGCCACTCAGTCCCGGGACATCCGCCGGGGTCTGGAAAAAGAAGGTGTGCAGGTGGTGGACGGCACCGGCTCGATCGCGGATCCCAACACCGTACACGTCAAGGCTGAGGACGGCATGGAGTACGACCTCACCGCAGATGCCATCCTGGTGGCCGTTGGCGCCCACCCGCGCACCCTGCCCAGCGCACAGCCGGATGGGGAACGCATCCTGACGTGGACCCAGGTCTACAACATGGAGGAGATTCCCGAACACCTGGTGGTGGTGGGATCCGGTGTGACCGGCGCTGAATTCGCCTCCGCCTACAACGGCCTGGGTGCCAAGGTCACCCTGGTCTCTTCCCGGGACCAGGTGCTGCCCGGTGAGGACTCAGATGCGGCCGATGTCCTGGAGAACGTTTTCGAACGCCGCGGCCTCACCGTGGTCTCCCGCTCCCGTGCTGAAGCCGTGGAGCGCACCGACGACGGCGTGGTGGTGACCTTGTCCGGCGGACGCAAGATCGCGGCGTCGCACTGTCTTTTGGCCGTTGGCTCCATCCCCAACACGGAAGGTCTGGGGCTGGAGGAAGTGGGCGTCAAGCTTGAGGACTCCGGGCACATCGCCGTGGACCGGGTCTCCCGGACGTCCGTGCCCAGCATCTACGCAGCCGGTGACTGCACCGGTGTGCTGCCGCTGGCCTCCGTGGCCGCCATGCAGGGACGGATCGCCATGGCCCACGTGCTGGGCGATGCCGTCAAGCCGCTGCGCACCGCGGTGGTGGCCTCCAACATCTTCACCTCACCGGAGATCGCCTCCGTGGGCATCTCGGAGCAGGCCATCAAGGACGGTTCCTTCTCCGCGGACGTGATCAAACTGGATCTGGCCACCAACGCCCGGGCCAAGATGATGAAGGTGGAGGACGGCTTTGTGAAGCTGTTTGCCCGCAAGGGCCCGGGCACCATCGTGGGTGGGGTGGTGGTGGGTCCGCGTGCCTCCGAGCTGATCTTTGCCATTTCCGTGGCCGTGTCCAAGGGGCTCACGGTGGACGACTTCTCTGAGACCTTCACGGTCTACCCGTCTCTGTCCGGCTCGATCTCCGAGGCCGCGCGACGCCTGCACCACCTCCAGAGCTGACCCTCCCCTCTTCCCCGCCGAGTAGGCCTTTTGATCGCTGCTGATGCACTCAGGGGCGATCAAAAGGCCTACTCGGCTGTCTGGGGGAGGAACTGCGCCTTGGGCCCAGCCCAGTGGTGGTGACTCCACAAGATCCGCTCGGGGCCTGCGAGGCTGGGGTGGTTGTCCCCAGATGGCGGTTCGGGGCCCGTGGGCTGGTTGACCAGGATGTACTCGGCTCATGGTCACTCCCGCGCACATCCCACCAGCCGAACTACCAGACCGCTGCTTCACGACGGCGGAGGCCGCTGCCTGCGGGGTCACTCGCAGCCAACTGTTGGGCCCAGGCTATGTCTCCGTGTGCCGCAACGTCTGGGCCACGGTCCAGCATGTGGTTCCCACGGACCCTGTTGCCTGTCTGATGGATGTGCTGCCTGCATTCCAACTGGTCAACCCCAAGGCTGCTGCCAGTCACACCTCGGCAGCGCTGCTGTTGGGTCTCAGACTGCCGGGTCGGTTGCGGACTCCGTTGCCGGGCCACGTCACGCACTTTGCGGGACATCGTGCCACCCGGCTCAAGGGTTGGCACGGTCACCGGGAGAACCTCCATGAGGAGGACTGCTGGCTTCACAACGGAATCCGGGTGACCGGACCTGTCAGAACAGTGGTGGACCTGGCAGGTCTCTCGGGACCGCGGGGGCCGTGGTTCATGGCTGCGGAAGACATTGTGGCCATGTTGGACGGGGTGATCAACCAGCACCGAGTTGGCCCGCTGAGTCTGATGCCGGCACTGAGATCGCCCGATGACGTCGAGTTCGATCTCAAGCGCTTGGCCGGCAGGCGTGGCGTGGCCCGTGTTCGCTCGGCACTTGAGTTCGCTCGGCCCGGGGTGGATTCTGCTGCGGAAACTCGGGCTCGACTGGTGCTGATGGAGTTCGGGCTGGGGGAGTGGCTGACCGACGTCGAACTCCATGTTCCCGGGCACCGAGCCGTGTGGCCTGATCTTGCCAACCCGGACTTGAAGATCTCCCTCCAGATCGAGGGGCCACATCACGACGCCGATGCCCAACGCGTCCGTGACATCGAACGCCAACGGGCCACGGAAGCCGCCGGATGGATCGAGATCCGGGTGTTGATCTCAGATCTGTATCCGCCGATCGGTTCTGCACCGGGTACCCCGCCGCGCGTCGTCGAACTGATCCGTCAGGCCATCGCCCGGCGTGCGGCAGCCTGACATTCATCCCCCACCCCATACGCCGAGTAGGCCGTTTGATCGCTGCTGATGCGGTCAAGAGCGAGCAAACGGCCTACTCGGCGGCGAATGGGAGGGGACTTACTTGTTGCCCACTTCCACCATGTCCACGTGGCGGGTCTCCGGGGAGAGCCACAGAGCCACAAAGGTGATCACGGCCGCACCGGAGAGGTACAGGCCCACCGCGGGCACACCGAAGGAGGCGTTGAGCCACACGGCGGCGTACGGCGTCAGGGCCGCACCCAGGATGGAGGCCATGTTGTAGGCGATTCCGGAGCCGGTGTAGCGCACGTTGGTGGGGAACAGCTCGGGCAGCACCGCGGACATTGAACCGAAGGTCAGACCCATCAGAGCCATGCCCACACCCAGGAAGACCACCAGACGCAGCATGCTCAGGTCCTCACCGGTCCCCAGGTTCTCCGGGGCAATGAACCAACCGAACATCAGGCCGAACACCACGATGCCGGCGGTGACCACCAACAGGGAAGAACGGCGTCCGTACTTGTCAGCCAGCCAGCCAGAGACCGGGATGGTCAGAGCGAACAGCACCACTGCAACCAGCTGGATGACCAGGAAGTTGCGGTAGGGGATGCCCAGACCACCGACGGCGGAAGATCCGATGCCGTAGGACAGGATCCATGCGGTCATCAGGTAGAACAACACGTACGTGGCCAACATGATGAACGTTCCCTGGATGATCTGCAGCCAGGACGTCTTGAACACCTCGGTGACCGGGGACTTCACCGGCTCGGAGCGTTCCACGGCCTTCTTGAACACCGGGGTCTCCTCCAGGGAGAACCGCACGTAGAGGCCAACGCCCACCATGATGATGGAGGCGATGAAGGGAATGCGCCAGCCCCACACCAGGAACGCGTGGCTCTCGCCGCTGTCCGCCAGGGTGGTGAAGCCCATGATCACGGTCAGGATCAGGAAGAAGCCGTTGGCCAGGATGAATCCGAACGGCGCACCCAGCTGCGGCCACATGGCGGCGCGGGCACGCTTGCCTTCCTCGGCGTATTCGGTGGCCAGCAGGGCGGCACCTGACCATTCGCCACCCAGGCCCAGGCCCTGGCAGAAGCGCAGGATGGTCAGCATGATCGGGGCCCACAAGCCGATCGAGTAGTAGGTGGGCAGCAGGCCGATCAGGATGGTGGCAATACCCATGGTCAGCAACGCGCCGATCAGGGTCACCTTGCGGCCCACCCGGTCACCGAAGTGCCCGAACAGCACGGAACCGATGGGCCGTGCGATGAAAGCAGCGCCAAAGGTGGCCATGGAGGCCAGCAGCTTGGCGGTCTCGTCCTCACCGGTGAAGAACAGCGCCGGGAAAACGGCCACGGCAGCAGTGGCGTAGACGTAGAAGTCGTAGAACTCGATGGTGGTGCCCACCAGGGAGGCTGCGCGGACGCGGTTTCGCAGAGTCTTGGCGGGTGCAATGGGGTCAGTGGTCACCGGGTCCGGGGAATCGGACCGGTCAACGGAAGTTGACATGGCTTCCTTCGGTTGGAGGGAACGTGAGGGACGTTCTGGCGTGAAAGCTGGGCCGTGGTCAGAGCCCCGCTCGATGTCACGGGGAGATTACACCCGGTGTCACATTCCGGAACACTCATCTCAGGATGTGGTCACTATGTGGACGCCTCGCCCTACCTTCCCCCGCCGAGTAGGCCGTTTGATCGCCCCTGACCGCGTCAGCGGCGATC
>NZ_JROX01000213.1:0-5788 GCF_000800955.1 Kocuria sp. ZOR0020 | reverse complement strand
ATCGGACGCCCATCCAGACCCCGCCACTTCCCATCCAACACCGTGCGGACCTTGTTGCTGATCACCACATGCGTATGCAAGTGAGGGTCCCCGGCCCGGGAATCGAAGTGATCAAACACCGTCGCGATCAAACCCGTGACATCGACCTGTGCAACCGCGCCATCCCCAGCAGTTGCACCCGTGCGGGTGGCTGCAACCTCGCGCTCCATGAACGCAACCACCGCCGCAACCGCCTCATGATGGGCCTGCGAAATCAACGCCTGCGTCCCCGCGTCCGCAACCGCCCACAACACCAACGCCGACTTGGGCACACTGAACGTGACATCAAACCCCGCCACCGCACGCCGCGACCCCGCGAAGCCTCCTCAGACTCGATCTGCGCCACCCTCCGACCTCGCTTTACAGGGCTCAGCGACGGGTCGAGTTCCGCGACACGGTCCGCAACCCGATCCGCCGTCGAGCTATACACCGGATACGCCCGCCCCAACGGCACACCGGTGATCGGGTCCCGCCCCATCCCCACCAGAAGCTGAAGCTGCGCCTCCGACACCTGCGCACCCGGCGTGAGTTCACCATGCCCCAGGGCGGCCACGCCCGAACCGAGCCAGCGCCCGGGTGGAGTGCCAGCCTCGGCGTAATAACGAGTCAGCGGAGTCGACAGCGACCGGTGACCATCACCAGCCGCCACGGTGCGCAGCGGGTACCTATAGCCGTCACCACCCGACATCACCCGCATCGACACCGTCATACTCAGCAGGTGAGCCAGACCAGCGGCCTTTTGAACCGCCGGGCACCGGAGTAGGCGTCGAGTGCTCCGTACCCAATCGGCATCCCGCTTGGTTGATCCGATGACAAGACTCTGTAGACTGGGTCCGTGACCATTTGAGCGTTTCCCTGACCTGCGTCCGAGGCCGTCTGCCCGGCAGGTTCCGTCACGGCTTCGGGATCTTGCTCATGCCTCACGTACTTGCTTCATCGTCGTTCACTGCCGCGGGCTCGCATCTACGGGTGGAGGGTCTCTCGTTCTCCTATCCTGATCGGCGGGTCCTCACAGATGTGTCGTTCGTCGTGCCTGCCGGTGCGCGAGTAGGACTCATCGGGGAAAACGGGTCGGGTAAGTCGACGTTGCTGAAGGCGATCGCCGGAGTCTTGGAGCCGGCATCGGGAACGGTCACCGTGAATGCGCCGGATGCCGATGCGCCGGTGTTCGGGCTGCTACATCAGGAGCACCCGTTCTCTGCTACCGAGACCATCGATAATGCTATCGAGACCGCGGTCGCGCCGTCTCGTCGTGCCGCCGAAGAGGTCAGCAGGCTCGGCGTCGCCCTTGCAGACCGCCCCGACGATCCTGTCACGGCCGACGACTACGCACGTGCCCTGGAGACGGCCGAGCGCCTTGGAGCGTGGGAGATCGACGCGAGGATTTCCGGCATGATGGCCGGTCTCGGGATCGGGGACATCGACCGCCGCCGGCTTGTAGGAGCGCTCTCCGGAGGGCAGCGAGCTCGGCTCGCCCTAGCGTGGCTGCTGCTAAGTGCACCGGATGTGCTGCTGCTGGATGAGCCGACAAATCACCTCGATGATGCCGCGACCGCCTATCTCGTCAGCGTGCTCACGGCGTGGCGGGGTCCGCTGCTGATCGCCAGTCACGATCGGGCCTTTCTCGATGAGACGGTCACGTCGCTGCTCGATCTCGACCCTTCGCCACTCCCGCACGCGGTCGCGGGGCCGCTGGTTCACGACGGCACGGGAACCGGGATCGGCCTCACCCGTTTCACAAGCAGCTACAGCGACTACCTGACCGCACGAGCTGAAGCACGGCAGAGGTGGGAACGGCAGTATCGCGATGAACAGGCCGAGCTTTCCCGGCTTCGTAAAGCGGTGAAGGATGAGCAGACGGTGGGGCACTCGGATTGGCGCCCGCGTACCGAGGTACGCACGGCACAGAAGTTTTACGCTGACCGCAACGCGCAGGTCGTATCTCGCCGCGTCAACGACGCTCGCGCACGCCTGACGGACCTTGAAGACCGCCAGATCCGGAAGCCGCCACGGGAACTCGAATTCCGGGGGCTCACCGTTGCTGGCGCCCCGCGTGCCATCGGCGCCCTTGAACCCGTGCTCACCACCGTCAACGTAACGCTGAAAAATCGGCTCCCGGCCACGTCGTTCAGCATCAGCCGAGGCGAGAAGTGGCTCATAACCGGCCCGAACGGGTCGGGCAAATCGACCTTGCTCGGCCTGCTCGCCGGCACGCTGGAACCCAGCAGCGGGCAGGTCACTCGCGCACCGGTCGACCGCGTAGGGCTGCTTGCGCAAGAGACCGCCCTACCTGACCCCTACGATCGCGGTCCGGCTCGCACCGCACTCGACGCCTACACGGATCTGGTCGGCATGGAGCGTGCGGCACGAGTGCCGCTGGGCACCTTCGGACTGGTTGCTGGTCGAGACCACAATCGATGCGTGCAGGAACTCAGCGTCGGCCAACAGCGTCGCCTTACCCTTGCGGTACTCCTGGCTGACCCCCCAGAGATCCTGCTGCTGGATGAGCCGACCAACCACTTTTCGCTCAGCCTCGTCACCGCGCTCGAATACGCACTCGCCCAATACCCTGGCACTGTCGTCGTTGCATCACACGACCGGTGGCTGCGCAAACGATGGAAAGGCCAGCGGTTGACGCTGCCCGAAACAGGATGACAATCACAGTCCACCACGTCGCGACGCAAGGTGCCCGCGTCGGCGCAGTAGCACGTCAACAGAGTCAGCATCGCCACCCTGAGTCAACCCCCCTGGTCGCCACACAGGAGAGCCGGCAGCCTCCCAACCTCGATCTGCAAGAGGCGTGGCAGATCTGTCGAGGTCTCTCACGGAACGAATCTCGATGATGCCGAGGCTCTGCGGCCGTGGGTTAGCTCGGGATTCGTACTGGCCATCATTGATACGGATCTCCGCGTCTTTGGGCAGAGACGGGATATTGAGTCGCTGACCGGCAGCGGGGTCACCTACGCTGGTGGGCATGTTGTTCTACGGCACTGCTTCGCTGCGTCTGCGCAGCCGCTAACAGCGGCGGGCACCCTCCACAGGTTGTTGCTCCCGCACCCGGTGATCACGGCCGGGCGGCTCTTTCAGCGTGCCCGGCTCCGCAACAACCACGGAGCAAACAGTGCCTACCTATCGTGGTGGCCGTCATGAGCACGGCCAGAACTTCCTGACTGACCCATCCACCATTGCCACGATCACACGGCTCGTGGCTGCCACCGAGGGCCCGATCATCGAGATCGGCCCCGGTGACGGAGCACTCACCACCCCGCTGGCCCAGCTCGGGCGACCGGTGACAGCCGTCGAGATCGACACCAGGCTCGCCCAACGCTTGACCCAACGACTCCCGTCGCACGTGGATGTCGTCGCCGACGACTTCCTGACCTACAGGCTTCCAACATCTGCGCATGTGCTCGTCGGCAACCTGCCGTTTCACCAGACCACGGCCATACTGCGCCGCATCCTGCACTCCCCGGCATGGACCGATGCAATCGTGCTCGTGCAATGGGAAGTCGCGCGGCGCAGAGCGGGTGTCGGCGGTGCCACGATGATGACGGCGCAATGGGCGCCTTGGTTCGAGTTCACGCTGCACAGTCGTGTTCCCGCTCGCACGTTCACCCCGCGTCCGGGAGTCGACGGCGGAATCCTCACCATCCACCGTCGCGAACATCCGCTGCTGTCCCCGACACGGCGACGCCAGTTCCACGCCTTGGTCCACCGCGTCTACACCGGCCCCGGCCGCGGGCTGGCCCAGATCCTCGCGCGCACCACCTCACTCGGGTCACCACAGACCGCACAGGCGTGGCTGACACGCCACGGCATGACCGCTGCAGGACTTCCGAAGGACATGCCCGTCGAGGCATGGGTGGACTTGTTCAAGACCACAGGTTCTTCACCGCCTGCACACCGTGCGCAGACGCAGCAGGTGAAGTCGAGGAGGCGCCGTCGATGACCATCGCTGCGCGGCACCAGGCCTGCCGCTATACGTCAACAGCTAGGAGTGCCACGGAGCACCGTTCCGGTGAAACATCCACAGAACTGGCAGCGCGGCTGCTTGCAGAAGCACCTCAACGGGATTGGCGGCTCCGTGACCTTGCCGCGCTGGTTCACCTCTCGGTGTCACAGCTCGGCAGAGCGTTCACACAACGATTCGGGATGCCGCCCATGCGGTACCTGGCTCACATTCGGGCCCATCGGCTGGCTGAGCTCCTGGTCGAGACTGATCTTCCAATCGGCGTCGCCACGACAAAAGTCGGGTGGCGCAGCCGTGGGCATGCCGCACGGCAGTTCACCGACGTCGTCGGGATCAGCCCGTCCGAATATCGCCGCACTGCGATTGGGCGCACTCTCACGGAGACCAGCCCGTGGCCATCAGCAACGCAGGGCAGCCCCGAATCAGAAGGCCCCCTCACGACAGGAGTGCCGTGATGCCGTCGGAGAGAATCTCGCGTGGGCTGATGTGGTGCGTCGCGTGGAGCCGCGCATAGGTAGGAGCTTGGTCAGGGTCAATGGCGACGCGCTTCTCGTCAGACGCCATGGGTGCGGTCAGGGAGGCGCCAATCACCAGGTTGGACAATCGGTAGGCAGTTCCCAGCGGATCCGGGGTACCCGCTTGTTCGAGCAGGACGCACATCCGCTCGGAAAGGGCCAGGTACGCCGGGCCCCTGGGAGCGCGCATACCGATGACCTGACCGGCCCACCGGTGGGTCGTGAGGTGCGCGAAGAAGGCGTGCATCAGGGCAGGCAGGTCGGCGTTGCGGATCGACTCGGACATCACGGGATCGTCTGCAAGCGCTGTGTCGAGGGCGAGGTCGAACAGATCGTCGACGGATTCGACGCGGGAGTACAGGCTGGCTGGAGCGACACCCACCTGTTGCGCCACAGATCGCAGGGTGAGGGCCCTCAACCCGCCTTCGTCCAGCAGCCTCACCGACGCCCTCGCAACCTCCACGATGTCCACTGCGCGGAGGCGTCGCACAGGTTTGCGGTGTTCCCAGTAGCTCACCCCACCAGCCTAACCAAACACGCTTCAGTTAGCTATCCACTCTATGTTAGTTTTAGCGCATGCTGGATGCCACCACCCTTCCGATCACCTATGAGAACACTCGCCTACGCCCCCTCTCAGAGCTGGACGCAGACACGTATGCAGCCGGCACCAAGGATGAAGCTGTGCGGCGCTTCGGCCACCTGCCCGAGCCCGACTACACCCCCGAGTCCGTGCAACGCATGATCCGCGAAGAAGTTGCGGCGGGCCTGTCGTCGGGCACCTTGGCAGTCCTCGCACTTGCCGACGCCGAGACGGACCGGTTCGTGGGCTCCTTGGTGCTCTTCGACGTCAGCTCCGAGGCCGCCGAGGTCGGATTCTGGATTCACCCCGATGCACGCGGAGAGGGGCACGCCCGTCGAGGACTGGAGCTGGCATCGCGCTTCGCACACAACAGTGGACTTCGAACCTTGACGGCACGCACACTCCCGGAGAACAAGGCCTCCCAGCGATGCTTGACGACCGCAGGGTTCCGTGAGGTCGAGCGATCCGTAGGGACCACGCCAGCAGGACAGGACCAGGAGTTGTTTCAATACAGGCGCGATCTCAAGCCCACCGCCCAGTGGCCGTTGGTGACGGAGCGACTCCATCTCCGTCCGCATAACGTCGACGATGCCGAATGGCTTCACGAGCTGTACTCGCGACCCGACGTTGCCCGCTACCTGTTGGACGAGCCATGGACCGCAGAAGTCACCCGCGAAAAGCTCG
>NZ_JROX01000212.1:0-221 GCF_000800955.1 Kocuria sp. ZOR0020 | reverse complement strand
TTACAAACGCAGTTGGGCTTATCACGTGACAAAGCAACAAAATTAAAAGAAGAACTTTCTACGGTTGACAAAGGGACGTCAGCAGGTCAAAAGAAATGGCTACAACTTACTAGAGATTTAGGTACAGTAGAAACACAAGCTAATAGGCTAGAGGGCGAAATTAAGCAAGTCGAGGGTGCTATTAGTTCAGGCTCTTGGAACATTGACGCTAAAATGGATAC
>NZ_JROX01000211.1:0-4664 GCF_000800955.1 Kocuria sp. ZOR0020 | reverse complement strand
CACCATGGCGTATGCGCCCCTGGCGGGAGAACGTCACCGAAAGCAGAGGTCAGGAAGCCGCATGTCCGAACGCACACCTGAGACAACGCCGGGGGAGGAGCAGATCGCACCGCAGGTCGACCCCGTGGC
Organism: Kocuria sp. ZOR0020; assembly: GCF_000800955.1. NCBI lineage: Bacteria > Bacillati > Actinomycetota > Actinomycetes > Micrococcales > Micrococcaceae > Kocuria > Kocuria sp. ZOR0020. The sequence goes on along the minus strand of NZ_JROX01000211.1, from coordinate 4,535 downwards.
GGACGGAGCAACGGATGTGGCTGTTGAGCCCACGGATGAGGCTGCTGTGAATGCTGCCGTGGAGACGGCGCTGGGTGAGATCCAGGCAGCAGCGGATCTGGACCAGCTCAAGACCGTGCGTTTGGCGCACACCGGTGAGAAGTCTCCGCTGGCACTGGGCAACCGCAAGATCGGCAAGTTGCCCAAGGACCAGAAGGCCGTGGCTGGCAAGCTCATGGGCCAGGCCCGGGGTCGCGTGAACAAGGCCATTGCCGTACGCCAGGAGGTTCTTGAGGTTGAGCATGCCGAACGCATCCTGGTGGAGGAGGCCGTGGACGTCACGGCAGCCGGGCGCAGGCGCCGGATCGGTGGGCGGCATCCCATCAGCACGCTCATGGAGCGGGCCTCTGACATCTTTGTGGGTATGGGCTGGGAGGTGGCCGAGGGTCCGGAGATCGAGTCCGAGTGGTACAACTTCGACTCCCTGAACTTCAAGCCGGATCACCCGGCCCGCCAGCTGGTGGACACCTTCTTTGTGGATCCCCTGGACTCTCACCTGGTGCTGCGCACCCACACTTCCCCGGTGCAGATGCGTTCCCTGCTGACTCGTGACCTACCCCTGTACGTTGTGGCACCGGGCCGTGTGTTCCGCACCGATGAGCTGGATGCAACGCACACCCCCGTGTTCCACCAGATCGAGGGTCTGGCCGTGGACAAGGGTCTGTCCATGGCGGACCTCAAGGGCACGTTGGAGCACTTTGCCCGGCAGATCCTGGGCCCGGAGGCACAGATCCGCCTGCGGCCGAACTTCTTCCCCTTCACAGAACCGTCAGCGGAGATGGACGTGTGGCACCCGAACGCCAAGGGCGGTCCCCGCTGGATCGAGTGGGGCGGCTGCGGCATGGTCCACCCCAACGTTCTGCGGTCTGCCGGTGTGGACCCGGAGGTTTATTCAGGGTTCGCGTTCGGCATGGGAATTGACCGAACGTTGATGTTCCGCAATAACGTGCCTGACATGCACGACATGGTTGAAGGCGATGTTCGCTTCACCCAGCACTTCGGGATGGAGGTCTGAAATGCGAGTTCCTTTGTCATGGCTGCGTGAGTACGCGCCCGTCCCGGAGGACGCCACCGCTGAGCAGGTTTTGGACACCATGGTCACCGTGGGCTTTGAGGAAGAGGAAGTCCACCGCCCCACGGATGAGATCCAGGGCCCCGTGGTGGTGGGCCAGGTGCTCTCCCGTGAGCCGGAGGAGCACTCCAACGGCAAGACCGTGAACTGGTGCCAGGTCCGCGTGGTTCCTGAGGGCCAGGAGCAGACTTTGACCGGGAAGGGGATCGACCCGACCGGTGTTCAGGGCATAGTGTGTGGTGCGCACAATTTTGAGGTCGGGGACAAGGTGGTGGTCACCCTGCCCGGTGCCGTGTTGCCCGGTGATTTCCGCATCACCCCGCGCAAGACCTACGGCCACACCTCCGCAGGCATGATCGCCTCTGTGCGCGAACTGGGGATCGGTGAGGATCACGACGGCATCTTGGTGCTCTCCCGCATCGGACTGGACCCGGAGATCGGCGCGGACGCGCTGGAGCTGCTGGGCCTCTACGACGAAGCTGCTGAGATCAACGTGACCCCGGACCGCGGTTACGGCTTTTCCATCCGCGGTGTGGCCCGCGAATACAGTCACGCCGTGAACCAGCCCTTCCACGACTTTGTGCTGGATGCTGCAGACCGCGCGCCGCAGGCCAACGACGACGCCGGATTCCCGGTCGAGCTGGCCGATCAGAACCCCATCAACGGGGTGCCCGGATGCGATCGTTTTGTGACCCGCGTGGTCACGGGCATCAACCCGGAGGCACCCACGCCGCCGTGGATGGCTTCCCGCCTGCGTCTGGCCGGCATTCGGTCCTTGAGCTTGCCCGTGGACATCTCCAACTACGTGATGTTGGAGTTCGGCCAGCCTCTGCACTTCTATGACCTGGCCACACTTCAGGACAAGATCACCGTGCGTCGCGCCCAGGCCGGGGAGACCCTGACCACGCTGGATGACAAGCAGCGCACGCTGGATCCCGAGGACCTGCTGATCACGGATGCCTCCGGCCCTATTGGAATCGCCGGAGTCATGGGCGGGGCCTCCACCGAGGTCAGCGCGCAGACCGCTGACGTACTGGTGGAAGCCGCTCATTTTGACCCCATCACCATCGCTCGTTCCGCACGGCGGCACCGACTGCCGTCTGAGGCCTCCAAGCGCTTTGAGCGCGGGGTGGATCCCACCATTCAGGCCGCCGCAGCCCAGCGCGCGGTGGAACTGCTGGTGGAATTGGCCGGTGGCTCAGCTCAGGACGCCGCCGGAGACGTGGTGGCGGGTCAACGGCCTGAGCCGCAGGCGGTGCGCTTGGAGGCGGACTACCCGGCTCAGCGCGTGGGTGTGGAGTATTCGCCAGAACGCATCGAGGAACTCCTGATCCAGATCGGCTGTTCCCTGGAGTCCACCACCGCAGGTGAAGGGCAGACCGCATGGATGGTCACCCCGCCGTCGTGGCGTTCAGACCTGGTGGCCCAGGAGGACCTGGCAGAGGAAGTTGCGCGGCTGGACGGCTACCACAAGATTCCGTCCCGCCTGCCCGTGGCACCTCCCGGGCGGGGACTGACGCGGCAGCAGATCGGGCGTCGTCGTGTGATGAACACGCTGGCTGCAGCCGGTCTGACCGAGGTGTTGGACTACCCGTTCGTGTCCCAGGCAGAGAACAACCTCTGGGGTGACGCGCGGGCGGGCACCCACGTTCCCAGCATCAAACTGTTCAACCCGATTTCCGAGGCCAAAGGTTGGATGCGGGTCTCCCTGCTGCCCGGTCTTTTGGAAACGCTGCGGCGTAACCACTCGCGTGGCTTCCGGGACCTGGCACTGTTCCAGGCCGGTCTGGTATTCCTCCCGGCAAGCCAGGTGGGATCCCGTCACGTACCGGCCGGTGGCCTCAAGCTCGACGACGACGTCCTGGCCGATGTCAACGCCGGCATCCCCGAGCAACCATGGCGCGTGGGTGTGGTTCTGGCTGGTCAGGAAGCTCCCACGGCCCCGGGCATGGGAGCCCGAACCCTGGGGTGGCAGGACGCCGTTGACTACGCCTTCATGGTGGCTGACACCTTGGGCGTGGAGATGGAGGTCGCCAATGGCTCGCACCAGGGCTTCCACCCGGGACGTACGGCCACGTTCACCACGGCCGACGGCGCGCTGGTTGGCTGGGCCGGTGAACTGCACCCGCAGATCGTGGCTGCCGGCAACCTGCCCGAGCGCACGTGTGCCGTGGAGTTGGACCTGGATGCTCTGCTGGCAGCCCGGCCAGATGGCGTCCAGGCGCAGGATCTTTCCGTGCACACCGCTGCCACTCAAGACGTGGCGCTGCTGGTGGATGCCGATCTTCCGGCGGGTGTTCTGGTCACCACACTGCGCGAAGGCGCCGGAGATCTCCTGGAAGACGTCCGCGTTTTTGACGTCTACCAGGGTGATCGACTTCCGGCAGGACAGAAGTCCGTGGCTCTTGGCATGCGCTTCCGTGCCCCGGACCGCACCTTGACCGCTGATGAGGCTTCGGCCTCACGTGAAGCGGCGGTGGCTTTGGCCGCTGAGCGTCACGGCGCCGTTTTGCGCGGATGACTCACCGCATCCGGTGCGGGCGTTACCGTGGGAGACAGCATGACGGCCCGCGGGGTGCTCACACTTCCCTCATCAGACCGTGGATTGGTGGTGCGGCAGACTCGGCTCTGCCGCACCTCACAACCTGACCCGGCAGGAGCAGACGATGGACAAGCACAACCTCTTTGACGACGGCAACGAGCAGTCCGACCTTCTGGGCGGTGACGCGGTCCCGGAACGGGAGCCGAATGCAGTTGAGGGCTCGGTCGAGGACGCCCACCAGACAGGCGGAGATGACCCGCTGCAGGGATTCAACCGACTGGACGCAGAATCCTCCAGTGATTCTTCCGTGACGTGGTCTTCCGTGGGTGTGGCCATCCTGGGGCTGTTGCTGGCGGTGCTGCTGGTGGCTTTTTCCCACAACGCTTTCCAGCGCGCAGACGAGTTGCGCGGATGGGCCAATGACACCTGGGTGGTCAGCGGGCACTACTCCAACATGACCAATGCCCTGGAAGGCAGCGGGTTCAACCCCGTCTACCAGATCGCGCTGCCGGATGATCCGGAGGTGGCCAATCAGCGGTTCGACTCCGGCATGGCGGACCCGATTTTTGCTCGCCCCGGTCAGGCCGCGGAGGTCCGCGGTACGGACATCGGTGAGGTGACCGGTGACTTTGATCAGAGCGCGGACATTGTGCTGGGTGTGGAGGACGACACCTTGCAGGTGCTCTCCACGGAGGAACACGGAAGCCTGGACGGTGCGGTCACAGACCGCAGTGTGAGCCAGCAGCAGGTCAAGGGCTGGTTGCTGGCCGCAGCAGCGTTGGTAACCTTGGCGGCAGGCATTGCTGGTGCCCTGTGGTTGCGCCGCCGGGACCGTGACTGAGGCCCCGGCGCGCTCTCACAAGAACACCAAGGACATCACGG
>NZ_JROX01000210.1:0-9564 GCF_000800955.1 Kocuria sp. ZOR0020 | reverse complement strand
CACGCACCCCGCTTGGGCCCTTACCCACACTCACTTGGGAAGGGCCAGCAATGTTGACACCGATTGACACAAGACTGAAAGCAATAACAGCAACCACCACGTTGACGAATCACGTCTTTCTAATTGTTCTCCACACAATATGCCACCTATCCGATAATTGGCGCATTTGCGGCTATTCACCCGGATGTCTCCACAAGATGCATGTGTGACTGATGGCGGCGCAATTCGCGCATGCTGTTGAGGGGAGTGCAATAGGTCGAAACCCTTGCGGTGATCTAGGTACTAAAGCTACGGGTCAGAACCAGATCCGACTAGAGGTTGACCTTCATTGGCCACCAGACTTGATATTTTTTGTAAAGACTTCCTCATGGAACCGGGGCGGATCGTCAGTCAACCTCGTAGAGCAGAAACGGCGAGTGGTTCATCAAGCCGTTCTGTGAATGGAACTTGCGCACTTGACCTTGGCTGATCCTCAACTTGACTGTCTCGACAGGTTGAAGAGATCCCTGGACCTGTCGTCGGCCGTATCGAACCCCGATCCCTAGTTCTATTTCGCCTGGCGCAATGTAAATGGGGATGAACCTCCCCCACCGGAGGTCATGATAATCCCCATCGATGACCGCCACCGGTGTGGCAAATAGGCGCAGGAACCAACAATTCATGGGATGGCCAGTCACCTGGAGAACCAGTTGCGTCCTCTAACTGCCCCGACTTTGAGCATCTTGCCAGCTGTTCACCACACGAAAACTACAGGTCACGGCACGTTAGGGCACATGTGGTCTACGCAGAGCCATGACGAGGCCAGGGGAATGAACGGTGGAATGGGTCGCTGACGCTGAGAGGTGAGTTGTCCCGGTCGTCGTCGTTGAGCGGTGAACTGTGCCGCTCATCAGCGCTGATGAGCGGCACAGTTCGCTTCTCGGCGGGGAGGGGGAGTCGATTGGCGGCAGAACTCGCTTCTGGGCGGGAACGGGGACCGACCCGGCGAGTCGCGCGCTACCTACGGTCGGATACCTTGCATCACCCCCGCCGAGTTGGCCGTTTGATCGCCCCTGAGCGGTTCAGCAGCGATCAAACGGCCTACTCGGCGGAGAGGGGCAGGCGGTCCCAGGGCCCTGAGACCCCGTGCGGATCCACAGCAGGCATGTAGAATCTGTCAAATGCCTCACGTTTTGCCAGAACCTCACGCCGGTTTCCAGCCGGTGTTCTGGCATGCCCAGCAACCGGGCACCAACGGATATGTTTCCACGTGGGGTGAGCAGCAGGCGGGTAGCCCGCCGTCACGCGTCAACGCCTGATCACAGGACCCAGCGGCCTGCCCTGCGCAACACCCAGGAGCTGGCCGCCATGCCCGCTACCCGCTCGCACTAGGTGGTCTATTGCTTCTCACAAGCGTTGTCATCTCAGCCATCACCTGCCTCCTGGCGCCCCTGTTGACCAAGGTGGCCGGCCGCAACGCCGGTTGGTTCCTGGCCTTGCCCTTGTTTGCTGCCGCCGCGGCGGTCATCAGCGCAGCCGCTGGGGGCCTGGACACTCCTGTGACAGAGTCCGTCCCCTGGATCCCGTCCCTGGGTGTGGAGTTCTCCCTGCGCCTGGACGGCCTGGGGCTCATGTTCGCCCTGCTGGTGTTGATCCTGGGCGGGCTGATCCTGGCGTACTCCTCCCGTTACCTGGGCAAACAGGGCAAGCACGGTTCGTTCTACCTGCTGATGACCACCTTTGCCGCCTCCATGCTGGTGTTGGTGCTCACGGACGATCTGATCGTGATGTTTGTGGCCTGGGAGTTCACCACACTGTGTTCGTTTTTCTTGATCGGCCGCTCCGGCCCGGACGCACGGGAACCCGCCGTGCGCACCTTGCTGGTCACGGTGGCCGGCGGTCTGCTGCTGTTGGCCGCGGTGGCCATGATGGCCGTGGGCACGGGCACCACCCGCATCAGCGAGGTCCTCACCGATCCCATCTGGAGCACCGACGCCGCTTTCACCACCACCGTTGCCGTGCTCCTGGCCGGTGCCGCGTTCACCAAGTCGGCCCAGTTCCCGTTCCAGGCCTGGTTGCCGGATTCCATGGTGGCCATCACCCCGGTTTCCGCCTACCTGCACGCCGCAGCCATGGTCAAGGCCGGCATCTACCTCCTGTTGCGCTTCTCCCCCGCCCTGGCCGGAGAGACTGTCTGGACCGTTCTGCTGGTCACCTCCGGTCTGATCACAGCGCTGCTGGGAGCCGCCGGTGCCCTGCGCCGGTTCGACCTCAAGGAACTGTTGGCTTACTCCACCATCAGCCAGTTGGGTCTGCTGGTGGTCATGATCGGCGTGGGAACCCAGGCCACGCTCGCTGCCGCTGCGGTGCACACCGTGGCCCACGCACTGTTCAAATCCGCCTTGTTCATGCTGATCGGCGTGATCGATCATGAGGCCGGTACCCGCGACATCCGCAAACTCCAACACATGCGCCTGCGCATGCCGGTCACCCTGACCGCGCTGATCCTTGGTTCGGCCTCCATGGCGGGCCTCCCGCCGTTGCTGGGTTTTGTGAGCAAGGAAGGCATGTTCGCTGCGTTCCTGGAGGTCCCCGGGCCTGCGTGGTTCCCGGTGCTGTTGATTGCCGGAACAGCGACGACGTCCGTGCTCACCTTGGCCTATTCCGCTCGCATTGTCCTGGGTGCCTTCACCGGCAAGACCTTTGGCGCAGGCCAGACACAAACGGAGCCAGAGAAGGACGTTCACGAGGCTCCGGTCTCCTTCTGGATCGTGCCCGCTCTGGGTGCTGCAGCCGGGCTGGTCCTGGGTGTCCTCCCGTTCCTGTTGGACGGTCTGATCAGCCCGTCCGCCACCGCCGCCGTTGGTTCCCCCGTGGACACCCACCTGGAGTTGTGGCACGGCTTCAACGCGGCGTTGGCCATCTCCGCCGTCGTGATTGCCGCCGGTACCGCCCTGGTGCTGGCCCGCCGCCCCGTGGAGGCCTTCATGGTCCCGCGCGGCATCCCGTTCTCCGGGCTGACCGCCGTGGACTGGACCCGCAAGGCCATCATCCGCACAGGTGCCGTGGTGGGCAGCTGGTCCGGTTCCACCTCACCGCGCCGCCACCTGGGGATCCCCGCCGTGTGCTTGGCGATCATCGCCCTGGCTGGAGTGTTCACGGTGGGTGAGCTGCCGTCCGTGGTCGGGAATCCGTCCCGCCCGGAGGACTGGCTGCTGTTGATCCTGGTTGCCGCCGGTGTGGGTTCGGCGGTCTACAGCCGCACCCGGTACACGGCCATTGTGGTCACGGGCATCATCGGGTTCGCCATGACGGTCTGGTATTTCCTGCTGGGGGCAGCGGATGTGGCCCTGACCCAGTTGCTGGTGGAAATCCTGACCGTGTGTGTGCTGGTTCTGGTGCTGCGCCGACTGCCCAACCGCTTCCCGCGGGAATCCACCAAGGCGCGCATTGGCGCCGGCACCGTGGCTGTCCTGGCCGGTGTGGCCACCACCGTGGGTGTGCTGGCCCTGACCGGGCGGCGTGAGATGTCTGAGGCCGCCAACTACTTCATGACCCAAGGCGAGGACGCCACGGGTGGCGCCAACCTGGTCAACACCATCCTCGTGGACTTCCGTGCCCTGGACACCCTGGGTGAGGTCACCGTGCTGGGTGTGGCCGGCATTGCCATTGCGGCCCTGCTAAGCTCCCGAGCACCCGCTGCGATTCGTTCGGCCCGCCTGGACAGGGAAACCCCCATTTACAGCGCCGTGGAGAACTCTGTGTTTCTGCGCGTGACCACCAAGGTCCTGGGGCCGTTGATCATTGTGCTCTCCCTCTACCTGCTGCTGCGTGGACACCAGGAGCCGGGCGGCGGGTTCATCTCCGCCCTGGTGGGTGGCGCGGGCTTTGCCCTGCTCTACCTGGCTGCTCCATCGGATGCCGCGGCCCGGATCCGCTGGCCGTACCTGAGCCTGATCGGCGCCGGATTCATCGTGGGTGCCGGCACCGGGTTCCTGGGGTACCTGGAAGGCTCCTTCCTCACCCCGCTGCACGTGGAGATCCTGGACATCAAACTCACCTCACCGCTGCTGTTCGACGTCGGCGTGTACCTGGGAGTCCTGGGCGTGATGCTGGCGGCCTTCAACCTCCTGGGCCGCCATGACCGCCACTCCGACCCCACACACCCCAGCCACGACGCCGAAGACGACGAGCACGACGCCTACCTGACCGAAGACGACGAGGGGGCTGCACGATGACCATCGCCATAACCATCGGAATCCTGGTGGCCGGAGCCACCTACCTGTTCCTGCAACGGGAAATGCTGCGGATCATCCTGGGCTTCATCCTGCTGGGTCACGCCGGCAACCTGATCCTGATTGCCGCCGGCGGCACGGACCGCCGCGAGGAACCATTCGGCACGCCCGTGGACACCTCCGTGGTGGCCGACCCCCTGCCGCAGGCCTTTGTGCTCACGGCCATTGTGATCGCCTTCTCCATCACCATTTTCATGCTGGTCCTGGCGGTCACCGGCAAGGACGACGACGACACCACCGAACCTCACGGTGATGATGATGACCCTGAGTTCAACGTGTCCACCCTGCCCAATGGCATCATCCAGCCCGAGGACGTCACCACGCAGAGCCTCAACATGGGGCTGACGGATCACGGCGGCAGCAGCCGCCTGGACACCACCGCACAGGCTGCCGCGCCGTCCGCCCAGCAGCAGGGGGGTGCGCGATGACCGCGGCCCTTCTGCCCTTCTTCATCGGCATCCCGTTTGTTTCAGCGGGCCTGCTGAGCATCTTTGGCAACCGCCCGGCGCTGCACGTGGGTCTGCTGATGGCCAACCTGGTGGGCTCCATGGTGGCCGGTTTCGCCTTGGTGGCTCACTTCACGGGTTCAGGTCCCATGGCCCACGGTGTGGCCCTGTGGCCGTTCGGCATTGCCATTCCGTTTGCCGCAGACATGTTCACCGCGCTGATGCTCTCCGTGACGGGTCTGCTGTCTGTGACGTGCGCAGTGTTCGCCCTGTATTCGGGCTATGCCACCTCCCAGTACCTCGCGCCCCTGCTGCTGGTGTTGGTGGCCGGTGTCAACGGCGCGCTGCTCACGGCGGATCTGTTCAACCTGTTCGTGTTCGTGGAGGTCATGCTGTTGCCCTCCTACGGGTTGTTCGTGTTGGCATCCCGGGCCAAGGCACCGTTCCGGCAGATCGCCGGGGCCCGGTTGTACGTGACCATCAACCTGTTGACCTCAACCATCTTCCTGGGTGGTGTGGGCTTTGTGTACGGCACGGCCGGCACCGTCAACATGGGTGAACTGGCGGGGCTGGCCCGTGAGGACAACACCGTGGCCATTGCCACCGCGGTGGTGCTCTTTGCCCTGAGTATCAAGGCTTCCGTGGTACCGGTTCACGGCTGGTTGGCCCGTGCCTATCCGTCCACGTCCCCCGCCATCACGGCGTTGTTCTCCGGTCTGCACACCAAGGTGGCCATATATGCCATCTACCGCATATACGCTGTGGTGTTCGACGGCGATTCCCGCTTCCTCTGGGTGGGAGTCCTGCTGTTCAGCCTTACCATGATCATCGGCGTGCTGGGGGCCGTGGGGGAAACCACCACCCGCTCCATCCTGGCCTTCCACATGGTCAGCCAGATCGGTTACATCCTGCTGGGCGTTGCCCTGTTCACGGAGTTCGGTCTGACGGCCGGCATCTTCTACCTGCTGCACCACATGATCGTGAAGGCTTCCCTGTTCCTGTCAACGGGCGCCATCGAGATCAAGTACGGCACCGGAACACTGGGCCGGGTGCCGGAGATCCTCAAACGGGAGCCGGTGATCGCCGTCGCGTTCTTTGTGGCAGCACTCTCCCTGGCCGGACTGCCGCCATTCTCCGGGTTCGTGGCCAAGGTGTCCTTGATCATGGCCTCCATCCAGGCGCAGGAAGTTGCTGCAGCCGTGGTGATGATTGTGGTCAGCCTGTTCACGGTGCTGTCCATGATCAAGATCTGGTCCGGGGTGTTCTGGGGCGGCAGGACCTCCATGGACCAACCGGAAGTGGAACCCGGTCTGCCCGCCGGCACCAACGTGGGCACCCTGACTCGCCAACAAACGGAGCAGCTGGCTCAGCCCACCTCCCGGATCGGTGTGGGCCTGGCCGCCCCGGCCGTGATCCTGGCAGCCGTGACCCTGGGCCTGGGCCTGGGCGCGGAGATGCTCATGGGCCTGTCCCAGACAGCTGCAGCCGGATTGCTTGACACCAGCTCATACGTGAATGCGGTGATGAACTCATGACATGGCTGACCTGGCCCTTTCGGCTGATGTTCTTTGGCCTCTGGTACGCCAAGGAACTGGTGGTCTCAAGCGTTGCGGTCATCAAGGACAACCTGACCCCCGGGCAGGACTCCACCACCGGCCTGACCCGCATGACCACCCGCTGCCGCAATGACTGGGAACTGACCCTGCTGGCAGCCCTGATCACGGTGACCCCTGGCACGCTGGTGATCGGCAACACCACGGAGAACGGGCGCCGTGTGCTGTTTGTGCACACCCTGTATTTCCCGGATGCTGACGTCTCCCGGAAGGAGCTTGCGGGCATGGAAACCCAAATGCTGACCGCGGTGCGCCGGGAAGGAGCCCCCTCATGATCGGCGTGGACATCGGCCTGGTCATCCTGACCCTGGCATGTGTTGCCTCCACCTACCGGATGTTCGCCGGGCCCACGGATGCTGACCGTGCGGCGGCAGCTGACCTGCTGCTGTTCGGTGTGGTGGGACTGCTGGCCTTGATCGGAGTGCGGACCACCAGCGCCTTCACCTTTGACATCGTGCTGGTGGCGGCCCTTGTGGGCTTCCTGGGAGCGGTTTCCTTTGCCCGTGCACTGACCAGGGGGAAGCGATGAGCACAGCAGCAGCCATTTTCGGCGACATCATGATTGTGGGCGGGGCCCTTGTTTTTGCCACCGCCGCCCTGGGCTTGTTGCGTTTCCCGGACGTCTACACCCGGATCTCCGCGGTGGGAACTGCAGCTGGCATCGGCATTGTCCTGGTGGTGGTGGGTGCACTGTTGCACCAGCCCACCATTCCGGACGTGATCAAGGTGCTGGTGATCATCGCCCTGCAGCTGATCACCTCTGCCATCGGCAGCATTGCCATTGCCCGCTCGGCTTATCTGATGGATGCCCACATCGATGAATTCGTGTTCGATGACCTGGCCGAACACCATACGGACGAAGCTTGGCGGACCTGACCCTGCCTACCCCGGTCAGGCGGTGCCTCAAGGCTGACCACCTGACCGGGGTGTGATCGCAACTCAGAACGGCCACGCCTTTTGCAGGCCGTCCGGGCGCCCCACCTCCCGGTAGTACTCCATGCCGAACGCGGCCTGGAACTGGTCCTGCGGGAAGGCCAGCAAGTGCTGGACGTCCTCCTGCGAGCCGTGGGCAGCCAGGGCGTTGCGCTTGACCGCCAACAACTCCGGGGTCAGCTCCACTGCCCAGTGCAGTTCAGATTCCGGTAACCCAAGGCCGTTGCCGTCATCACCGGGGTGTTCGGGGTCGAACAGGGTTTCCGGATCTGCACCGGCAGCCACTGCGGCTTCAAATCGACGCCGCATCTCATCCCGGTTCATGGTGGTTTCCAACAGGCGCACGGGCTTGGCCGCCAGTTCCGCGGCACGGTGAGCCACGGTGTGCACCTTCACGTGGTCCGGGTGTCCGTAGTTTCCGTGCCAGTCATAGCCCACCAGCACATCGGCGTTTTCCTCATCCAGGATGGCAGCCACCTTGGCGGCCGCTTCCTCAACGTCAGCCACCATGAAGCAACCGTCCAAGGAGGTCTGCTCCCATCCGGTCATCCCGGAATCCGAATAGCCCAACCACTCCACACGGTGAATCCCGATCACCGCCGCAGCTTTGGCGGCCTCCTGGCGGCGGTGTTCCACCACGGACAGCACGGAAGCCCCGTCCTCCGTTGGCTTGGGTGGGGTTCCGTGATCGCCGTTGGTGGCAATGATCTCCACCACCCGGTGTCCCTCTCGGACGGCCTTGGCCATGGTCCCGGAGGTTCCCGAGGATTCGTCGTCGGGATGGGCGTGCAGGAACACCAGGACGGAGGTGGGACTGTGGAGTGCATTGCTTTCTGACATGTTTGGAACAACTGTGCTGGGGCAAGTGTTCTTCCGCATGCACCACGTGAGTTTGCCGTCATTGTTGGCCTCACCCCAGATCACCTGCATTCACCGGCCGCGCGCCGTCACATCGATCGTCAGGAACCACACCCGTGGCACGTACCTCCACACCCTCACCTCCCCGATCCTCCAGCCGCGGTCACGACGACGCAGCCATCACCACGGGGCGCGCGGTCATTGCCATCATTGCCCTGTCCGTTGGTGGATTTGCCATTGGCACCACCGAGTTTATGACCATGGGTGTGCTGCCACAGATTGCCGAGTCATTGGGTGTCTCCGAACCCGAGGCCGGTCACGCGATCTCCGCCTACGCCTTGGGTGTGGTGGTGGGTGTCCCGGTGCTCTCCATCTTGGGGGCACGGCTACCGCGGAAGGGCCTGCTCCTGGGGCTGATGGGGGCCTACGGGCTGTTCAACCTGGTCAGTGCCGTGGCCACGTCCTACCAGATGTTCACTCTGGCCAGGTTCTTCGATGGTATGCCTCACGGGGCATATTTTGGGGTGGCGTCCCTGGTGGCGGCTGGTTTGGTGCAACCGCAGTTCCGTGGACGCGCTGTGGCCGGTGTGCTCCTGGGCTTGTCCATCGCCAATGTGATCGGTGTCCCTGCCTCCACCTGGATGGGACAGATCTACGGCTGGCGTTCCACCTACCTGCTGGCCGCCGGCATCTCCGCGCTGACCGTGGTGCTGGTGATGATCTTTGTGCCGCGCACACCACGTGACCGTCACGCCAACGGTTTGGCGGAGGCCAAGGACTTCTTCCGGCGCCGCCAGGTGTGGCTCACCATGGGCGCCGGTGCCGTGGGCTTTGGTGGCCTGTTCGCCATCTACTCCTACATCGCCACCACTGTGACAGACGTGGGTGGGCTGGCCGCATCCACCGTTCCCATCTTCCTGCTGGCATTTGGACTGGGCATGACCGTGGGCACCTGGTTGGCTGGTGAGCTGGCACGGTGGTCCATCCGAAAGTCCCTGCTGCTTGGATCTGCCGGCTCCGCCGTGGTGATGGTGCTCTTCTGGGTGGTCATCCCCGCCGGCTGGTGGGCGTTGCCGGTTCTGTTCCTGGTCACGGCAGTCAGCTCCATCCTGGTGACCAACCTCCAGCTGCGCCTCATGGACGTGGCAGGGGATGCCGTGACCCTGGGGGCAGCCATGAACCACGCCTCCCTGAACCTGGCCAACGCCCTGGGCGCCTGGACCGGTGGTCTGGTGATCACCGCCGGGTTGGGTTACCGCACGCCGTCGTTGGTGGGAGCTGCCATGGCCCTGCTGGGTGCTGCGATTCTGCTGTTCGCCTTCCGCCTGGAGGACAATCAGCCCGCATCCACACGTTCCGGCCGCTCACGCTGAGACCACCACCTCCAGCCGAGTAGTCAAAAAACTCGCCCCTGAGCGCTCAGGGGCGAGTTTTTTGACT
>NZ_JROX01000209.1:0-3280 GCF_000800955.1 Kocuria sp. ZOR0020 | reverse complement strand
GAGTTTGGTGCGGATGGGTTTGGCCCCGGGGTAGTAGCCGGCCCGGCCGGTCCCGCTCCAGCACCGCCCGCAGGGCCAGGCCGTCGTCGAGGGTCTGCACCCCGTGGATACCGGCCGCATCGATCCCGGGCAGTGGCGGGCGGGCCGGGGTGGCCCCGGTGGCGACCATGAGCTGATCGAAACCCTCCCAGGCCTCCCGGCCGGCGGTCAGGTCGCGCACGAGCACGGCGCGGCGGTGCAGGTCGATCTCCAGGACCTCGTGACCGGTGCGGGCGTCGATGGCGTGGTGGTCGCGGAACTGTTGCGGGGTACGGGCGATCAGCTCCGTGGTGTCGGCGACGTCCTTGCCGATGAAGTACGGGATCCCGCAGGCCGAATACGAGGTGTAGTGGCCCCGCTCGAAGGCCACGATCTCCAACTGGTCCTGGGGCAGCTGGCGGCGGGCGGCGGAGGCCGCGCTCATCCCCGCGGCGTCCCCACCGATGACGATCAGCCTCTGGGCCATGACTTCCCCTTCCGTTACAGTGCCTGCTGAGTCGTCAGCTCCCGGCTGTGCTCGATGCTCGAGGCCGACCGATCCTCACGCGGCGCAGCAGGAGAGTTTGGAGACGTCGGTGCGGAAGGACTGGGCGGCGATCTTGAGGCCTTCGGCCATCGTCAGGTACGGGCACCACAGGGTGGAGACCTGATCCACCGTCATGCCCGCGGACAAGATGTAGACCCCGGCCGCGGCAAGCTCCCCGGCGTCCTTGGCCACCGCGGTGATACCCACGATCCGCCCAGTCTCGGCCTCGGCGACGATCTTCACGAACCCGCGGGTGTCACGGTTGACCAGCGCCCTGGGCACGTACTCCAGGGGCAGCACCCGGCATTCACACCGGAGGCCGGCTTCCCGGGCCTGCTGGTCGGTCATGCCCACCGCCGCGATGGCCGGGGAGGTGAAAGTGACCCGCGGCAGGTGGGTGTAGTCGATCTGCTGGCCGGTGTGGTGGAAGGCGTTCTCCACCGCGGTGACCCCGTGGGCCGAGGCCACGTAGACGTACTGGGGGTGCCCGGTCACATCCCCGGCCGCCCACACCTTCGGATTCGAGGTCGCCATCCGGGCGTCGACGAGGATCTCCCCGCGCGCCCCGGTGTCCACCCCGACCGAGCCGAGGCCCAGGTTCTCGGTGACCGGACGGCGCCCGACCGCGACCATGAGCCGGCCCGCCCGCAGGGTGTCCTGCCCGCCCGGGCCCGTGACGGTGGCCACCACCTCCCCGGTGTCCCGGTCGGGCGTCACGGAGGAGACGGTGGCCCGGGGGATCACCCGGATGCCCTCCTCGGCGAACACGCCCCTCAGGGTCCGGGAGACCTCGGGTTCCTCATGGGAGGCCAGCCGGGACCGCACGACCATGGTGACCATCGAGCCCAGGCGGGCGAAGAGTTGAGCCTGCTCCAGGCCCACGTACCCGCCACCGATGATCAGCAGCGATTCCGGCACCTCGTCCAACTCCATGGCCGTGGTCGACGTCAGATACTCCACCTGATCCAGACCCTCGATCTCCGGGACGATCGGGGTGGAGCCGGTGGCCACCAGATAGTGGGCCGCCCGCACCCGGCGGCAGGAACCGTCGGCTCCGGTGACCTCCAGCGCCGGATCCTCGGCGGTGCCGGTGAACACCGCTTCGCCGGTGGCCAGTTCCCAGCCGTAGTCGGCGATCAGATCCAGGTACTTGTCCGAGCGCATTCCCTCCACCAGCGCGTCCTTGCCGACGATTAGCCCGGGCATGTCCACCCCGGCGGCCGACGTGCTCAGACCGGGGAACCGTCCTGTGGCGTCCAGCGCCACGTGGCGGGCCTCGGCGGCGGCCAGCAGCGCCTTCGACGGCACGCACCCGGTGTTCACGCAGGTGCCCCCGACCGTGGCACGCTCGATCATCACCACTGATTTGCCGAGATTGGTGGCCCGGATCGCGGCGGCGAACGCACCACCGCCGGAACCAATGATCGCCAGGTCCACTTCGTGCGTTCCCGTCTCAGGCATGACCGGCCTCCGTAAGTCCGTGATGAAGGCCCCGACGGGCCGTCTGTGTGCGGTGCTGTGCTGTGCCCAGCCTGCACCTTCCCCTGAAGAGGAAGGTCAAGACGTCACCGCGGCAATGTCATGTGCACGACCGTATGTGCCCCAGACCCGGGGGCCCTTTCGAGGAGTCGCTGCCAGAGGCGATTGCCTGGCCGGTGGATCTCAGGAGCTGGTGGCCGGCCCGTGTGCTCAGTGACCGATCAGGAGTGACTCGCGGGCGGCTTCGACCACTTCGGGGGTGACGGTGGCCAACTGGTTGATCGTGAGGATGCGTTGGATCTGGGTGAGGAGGCGGTCGACGAGACGGAAGTTGCCGCCGGTGATCCGGGCGATGGTGGCGATCGCGACCGCCTGGGTGAACTCGTCGTCCTCGCCGGCGAGTCCGTCGGTGTGCCAGCGGCGGTTCAGGACGGCGGTGAGCTCTTCGGGGGTGAGGGGGCGGTATTCGTGGGCGAAGCCCACACGGCTGTAGAGCTGGGGGTAACGGGCCAGGCGTTTGTCGATGCCGGGCATTCCGATGAGGATCACCCCGAGGGTGTGGCGGTCGTAGTAGTCGCGGACCTGTTCCAGGCCGGTGGTCTTGAGCCGGTCGGCCTCGTCGATGATGAGCAGCTCGGTGAGCCCGGAGGAACGCGAGTCGGGGTGCACGAACGGGTCGACGCGGCCGTGGTGGTGGTAGTCGATGGCGTAGGAGATCTGTTGGCAGGCCCGCGGGAGGGCTTGGTCGACCTGTCGGGGGCTGGCGGTGACGGTCGGGGTCCACAGCGCGGTGCGGGCCTGCAGGACCTGCTCAGGGATGGGGCCGGGCTCGCGGTCCTCGCCCAGGTCTCTTTGCCACTGCTCCCATTGCGGGGCCCCGGCGTAGTGGCGGGCCGAGAGGGTCTTGCCGACCCCGGGTGGGCCCCAGCACAGGCCGATGTAGCGGTGGGCGCGGACGGTGTCGGCGAACTCGGTGAAACGGCGGTGCTCCCGGGTGGGAAGGAGCAGGGGTGATGCGGGGTCCGGGGGTGGGCCCAAGGCTGCGATTTCCCCGAACGTGCCGGAGAGGAAGCGCCGGCCGTCGTCGTCCTTGCCCAGCAGGCTCCGGGAGGAGTCGGGCTCAGTCGGTGGCATAGGTCCGCAACCGGTGTCGGGGCGCCGGCTCCGCCGGCGGGTCTGCCGTCGGGCCCGGCGCCGGGGCGGGTGGTGGTGCCCAGCGGTCGTCGGCGGGCAGGG
>NZ_JROX01000208.1:0-2425 GCF_000800955.1 Kocuria sp. ZOR0020 | reverse complement strand
GGCAGGTGTTGTGGCTCGGTGGGCGCCCGGAGGTTCCGTGGTGAGCCCCGTCGATGCCCAACGATGCCGATTGACCATTGGTGGTTGGTCCTGGGCCGGGGTCACCGGCCTGTTCATCACCTTCGACGCCGACCTCTCGGAGGTGTACCCCGACGAACTGGTCGAGGCGTTCGCCACTATCGGGCGACGCCTCGACCGGTCCGTCAGCGCTTGACGGTCAGGTCCCCAAGCACCAGTGCCTCGGTACGCGAGGTGTGCAGATTGTCGATGTCGTCGAGCGTGCGGTTCTTGGTCTCCGTGGCCGTGAGCGCGGCGACGCCGGCCAGCACGCAGGCGCAGGAGACCATGATGGCCACGGCCACCCAATTGGTGCCGTCTTCACCCGCGAAGTAGGAGGCCAGCGGAGGGGCGAAGCCGCCCGAAAGTGCGAAACCGATCTGGGTGCCGAGCGCCAACCCGGTGACGCGAACCCGGGTGGGGAACATCTCCGCGTAGAACGACGGCCAGATGCCGTTGGCCATCGAGTAGAAGAAGCCCGCCATCACCGCGCCCAGGACGAAGATCAGGGTCCAGTTGCCGGAGGACACGGCCCCCAGGTACGGGTAGGTCATGATTGCGGACCCGATCGCCCCGGCGATGAACACCGGACGGCGACCGATCCGGTCGGCCACCATCGCGGCCAGCGGGATCGCGCCGAGGGCCACGCCGTTGGCCAGTACGGCCACGAGCAGCATGGTGGAGCGGTCCAGGCCCACCACGGAGGTTCCGTAGGACAGCGCCCAGACCTGGAACACGATCAGAACGGTGTTGATCATGGCCGCGCAGGCGATGCGGATGACGGCGGCCTTGTGGAAGCGGATCAGGTGCCCCAAAGGAGTGGCCTGGTCCTTGTGCTCCACGACTTCCTTGAACTGCGGCGGTTCCTCCAGGGTCCGGCGGATGATGTAGGCGGCCACCACCACCAGGGCGGACATCCAGAACGGGATACGCCAGCCCCAGGAGAACAGCTGCTCCTCCGTCAGGATCGAGGTGAAGGGGATGAACACCGCGGTGGCCAACAGGGTGCCGAACTGGGTGCCCTGCAGCGTCCAGCTGGTGGTCAGGGCGCGGTGCCGTTCCGCTGCGTGTTCAAGGGATACGGAGATCGCGGAGGCCTGTTCCCCCGATGCGGACAGGCCTTGGATAACGCGGCACAGCACCAACAGGGCGGGTGCGAGCAGCCCCACCTGGTCGTAAGTCGGCAGGCAGCCCACCAGGAACGTTGCGCCGCCCATCATGAACAGGGTCAGCATCATCACGAATCGACGTCCGTATCGATCGCCCAGCGGACCCATGATCAGAGCCCCCAAGGGGCGTACGACGTAGGCGATGCCCACGGTCGACATGGACAGCAGGATGGCAACACCGGGTGAAGCGTCCTTGGGGAAGAAGAGGTGGTTGATCACCAGAGCGGCGGCGGTGCCGTAGACCGCGAAGTCGTAGTACTCGAGTGCCGATCCGACCCAGGCCGCCAGCGCTGCTTTGCGCGGGGTCTTTTGCGGGGTTCCAGCCTGGGGCGAGGCCGCTGTTGAGGACATGGAACTTCCTTTGCTTCCAAGACCTGACCGGGCCGTGCGGACCGCGGGTGGGACTCGGCATCCGTGTGACAGGGATTGCTCTCCTGTGACGCATGATGACGAGCCGACTTGGGCAACTGTTGCCGGTCGATTGCCGGGTAAGCATGAATCTGGGGGGTGATCTGCGTCAAATATCGCGTTATGTGACGCGCGCGATACCAGCGATCACGCGAGGCGTCCCTGGTAGTTGCCTGACAATCAGCAGTGTGCTTCCAAAAAACTGCAACCAGGCTTACCTTTCGAGGTGACTTATGGCGTGGGTAACAGCTACGTTTACTGATGGATTGCACAGCAGTCTGAGTGTTTGCGGTCACCTCTTGGGTTTGTGGGGTGGCTCGCACACCTCACCCGCGCTCTGGGCTGAGTGCGGGTCCGAGCAACGAATCAGGAGTCATCATGGCCACCTTCAACATCGAAGAGCTCGAGAACGGAACCGTCTACGACCAGGACGGCAGCAAGGTTGGCGGCGTCGCACAGCTTTACCTGGACGACGCCTCGGGCGAGCCCAACTGGGTCACCGTCAACACCGGCCTGTTCGGCACCAACGAGACCTTTGTCCCCCTGGATCAGGCTCGCGTGAACAACGGAGAGATCCACGTTCCGTACACCAAGGACTTCATCAAGGACGCCCCGAACCTGAATGCCAATGCACACATCGACGAGCGCCAGGAAGACGAGCTCTACCGCTACTACGGCCTGAACGGCTCCGGCAACAACGACGCCGCCCGCACCGGTGGCCGCGACGGCAACGCTGACGCTGCTGCTGCAGGCACCGCAGGTGCCGCCGGTGGCGTGGCAGGCGCCCGCCA
>NZ_JROX01000207.1:0-1154 GCF_000800955.1 Kocuria sp. ZOR0020 | reverse complement strand
TGTCACCCCGCCACACCTCTTCCACCCCCACCCTTGCGGTCTCAGGTGCTCGCGCCTCCGCGCTGCTTGCTGCCGCGGCCCTGATCTGCGTCCCCGTTGCAGCGGCCACCCCCAGCCAAGCCGAGGTGATCCCGAATGCCATCGACAGCGTCCAGACTCAGGGCACCGTCCGCGTGTGAGATGGTTTCCGACTGGTCGCCACATGGTCAGTGCCGGACCACTCGCAGCCCGGAGACACATTTGCATTGACGCTGCCGCCTGAATTGACGCCCTTGCAGCGCACCTTCCCCATCACCACACCGGACGGTTCCGTAGTGGCCACCGCGGAGGCTGTGGACGGCAATGTTGTGGTCACCGTGTCCGATTTCGTCGGCACCCACCCCACCAACATTTCCGGTCGGATGGAGTTCAACGCCCTGGTCAGTGCGGATGCCACACCAGGTCAACCCCTGACCATCACATTTGGGGGAACCAGCACATCCGTGACTCCGGAGGGCCCCACGGGGATCGGCAACATTGAGGCGCCCTCCAAGTTCGGCTGGTACAACCCGGACGGCTCCAATTCCTGGACCGTCCAGGTGCCCGGACCCCTGACCAATGTCACGGTCACCGACTCCCCCGCCGGACATCAAATCGACTGCACCTCCGTCCACGCTTCCGTCGGCGAGTCCGTGGATGGCGCGTACCCCACCACTTTCACACCCAGGGCCGTGGAGCTCACCTGTGATGCCAACGGGTGGCGAGCAGTGGTGGGTGACCTTGCCCCCAACGACCTTCTGGTCATCATGGGCGATGTCAACACCACTGCTCCCGTGACGCCCGATGCCAACGGTTTGCTGGAGAATTCCTGGACCGTCACCTCTGACCAGTCCACCGACGGCGGCACCGCGGCCACCGTGCTCTACAGCGCGTTCGGAACCGGCAATGGAGTGCCCGTCCCGCCTGCACCGAAACCAACACCGGAGCCCACTCCAACACCGACGCCGGAACCAACCCCCATCCCCGAACCGACACCCGAACCGACACCCACTCCGACTGCAACTCCTACCCCGGAGACCACCCCGTCCGCATCGCCGACCCCCACTCCGGAGCCGACTCCAACGTCCACTCCCACCTCCACCCCGACCCCGGACACGACTGCCTCCCCGTCACCG
>NZ_JROX01000021.1:0-8754 GCF_000800955.1 Kocuria sp. ZOR0020 | reverse complement strand
AAGAGTCACGGCGGGCCCGCGTTTCACTGGATGTGAATCGTGGGCCCGTCGTCGTCGTGCAGGGTGTGGGGCCTCAGTCCAGGTGGGAGACCAGGGAGGCAGCCACACCTGTGTAGGTGGCCGGGCTCAGCTGACTCAGTCGCTGGTGAGCTGCGGGGCTCAGGCCCAGATCCGCCACGAACTCCTGCATGCGTGTGCTGTCCACACGGTGACCGCGCGTGAGTTCTTTGAGGCGCTCATAGGGGTCATCCATGCCGGGGGTGCCGGCAATGGCCTCGGCCCGCATCACGGTCTGGATGGCTTCGCCCAGGACCTCCCAGTTGGCTTCCAGGTCGGCGGCCATGACGTCATCGGCAACATCCAAGCGCTCCAGGCCCTTGGCCACGTTGGAGATGGCCAGCAGGCTGTGGCCGAAAGCGGTGCCGATGTTGCGCTGGGAGGAGGAATCCGTGAGGTCACGCTGCCAGCGGGAAGTCACCAGGGTGGCACCCAGGGTGTCCAGCAGCGAACACGAGATCTCCAGATTGGCCTCTGCGTTCTCGAACCGGATGGGGTTGACCTTGTGCGGCATGGTGGAGGAGCCGGTGGCACCGGCCACGGGCACCTGGCGGAAGAATCCGATGGAGATGTATGACCAGACATCCGTGCACAAGTTGTGCAGGATCCGGTTGAACCGGGCCACGTCCGCGTAGAGCTCTGCCTGCCAGTCATGGGACTCGATCTGCGTGGTCAGCGGGTTCCAGGTCAGCCCCAGCGACTCCACGAACTGACGTGAAATCTGCTGCCAGTCGGCATCCGGGGCAGCAACGCTGTGGGCTGCGTAGGTGCCGGTGGCGCCATTGATCTTGCCCAGGAACTGTGTGGTCTGAACGCGCTGGATCTGGCGGTTCAGACGGTGGGCGAACACCGCCAGTTCCTTGCCCAGCGTGGTGGGGGTGGCCGGCTGGCCGTGGGTCCGGGAGAGC
This sequence comes from Kocuria sp. ZOR0020, assembly GCF_000800955.1. Lineage (NCBI taxonomy): Bacteria > Bacillati > Actinomycetota > Actinomycetes > Micrococcales > Micrococcaceae > Kocuria > Kocuria sp. ZOR0020. The sequence continues at coordinate 7,789 of NZ_JROX01000021.1, read as the reverse complement.
ATGGGCACCTCCGAGGACTCCCGGGCCATACCGGAGATCTGCTCCACCAGGGCGCGGGCTGCCGGCACCCAGACATCCAGGACGGCATCCCGGATGCCGACTGCGTAGGCCAGGTTGTTGATGTCTTCTGAGGTGCACGCAAAGTGAACCAGGGGCTTGAGGTCATCCAGTCCCAGGTCGGCCAGCCGACGCCCGATGAAGTACTCCACCGCCTTGACGTCGTGGACCGTCACGGCCTCGATCTGTGCCAGTTCGGCAATCGCTGCGGAGTCGAAGTCCAGGACGATCTGGCGCAAACCGGAGGCCTGCTCCGGGCTCAAGGTGGGCAGCCCGGGCAGTACGGAGTTTTCGCAGAGGTGGATGAACCACTCGACCTCCACGTGCACCCGGTTGCGATTCAACGCAGCCTCGGACAGATGATCCACCAGAGCCGCCACGGCGGGCCGGTAACGCCCGTCCAGGGCGCCCAAGGCCACGGCGGGTTCAGCCTGGGCCAGGGAAACCCGTCCCGAGTCCAACAGGGTGGGTTCCAGGTAGAGGGAGTCGGATGCTGCAGGTGCTGAAGGGGTCTGAGCCATGCGGAACATTCTTCCACCATCTTCCGATCCGCTCTTTGAAGTGACCCCGATGGCGCGGGCGTTACAGTGAGGCCATGAGCCCCATTCGACCCCGCGCTGCACTGAGTGCGCTGCCCTCCTATGCCGCAGGCAAACCCCCGGTTCCCGTTGAGGGCCTGGTGGCTTACAAGATCTCCTCCAACGAGAACCCGTGGGGGCCAGTGCCCGCTGCCCAGGAGGCCATTGCCCACGCTGCAGCTGGTGTGCACCGGTATCCAGATCCGGCCACGGTCCGGTTGCGGGAACAGATCGCACAAACTCTGGGGGTGCCTGCCGAGGACGTGGTCACGGCAGCCGGCAGCCTGGGGGCACTGTCCCAGATCATCGCTGCTTTTGCCGGGACCGGTGCCGACGGGGTGGCCGATGAGGTCCTCTACTCCTGGCGGTCCTTTGAGGCCTACCCGATCCTGGTCACCACGGCGGGTGCGGCCAACGTCCAGGTGCCCAACCGCCCGGACGGTTCCCATGACCTGGAGGCCATGCTGGCCGCCGTCACCGAACGCACCCGGGTGATCCTGTTGTGTTCACCCAACAACCCCACCGGCCCCTCCCTGAGCCAGGCGGCAGTGGATGATTTCCTGGCCAAGGTGCCCGACGACGTCGTGGTGGTGGTGGACGAGGCCTACCGGGAGTTCCAGTCCGACCCCGATGTGGTGGAAGGAGTGCGCACCTACCAGGCCCATCCCAATGTGGTGGCGCTGCGGACGTTCTCCAAGGCCCACGGGCTGGCCGGACTGCGGGTGGGATTCAGCCTGTCTCAACAGCCCATCACCCAACAACTGCGCAAGGTCACCGTGCCCTTTGCCGTGACTGAACTGGCCCAGGCGGCCGCGGTGGCCACCTTGGCCAACCCGGATCAGGTGGCACAACGGGTCAACCGGATCACCGCCGAACGGGACCGTGTCCAAGCAGAGCTTGCACAGATGGGCTGCTGGGTCCCGGCCACTCAGGCAAACTTTGTCTGGCTGGATCTGGGGGAGGATTCCGAGCGGTTTGTGGCCGCCTGTACGGAGCAGGCGTTGGCGGTGCGGGGATTCGCCGGAGAAGGTGTGCGCGGGACCATCGGAGAGCCAGAGGCAAACGACCGTTTCCTGCGAGTGTGTCGGAACTTCTCACCCCTGCCTTCCGCACCCGGGCACCCCGTCCCGTAAGCTCCTGACTCATACCAACGTGCCACGTCGCGGGTCCTTCCGAGACCCGGCCGGGTGGTGCGGCAGCCGATCCTCACACCACTGTCACACCAGGGGGCGTCCACATGACACCAACGCCGAACACCTCCCCGCAGCTGCTGGATCCGCACGACGCCCGTGCCACCGCCGGCACGGGAGCGCACCCGGCAACGGTGGAATCCGCACTGGACGTGGTCCGTCTGCTGGATGAAAACGGCCAGCGGTGTGAGAACTCACGCTTTGGACCGTGGGTTGAGGACGTGGATGTTCAGACCGTGCAGAGACTGTACCGCTCCATGTTCCGGGCCCGGCGGCTGGATGAGATGTGCACTGCACTGCAACGACAGGGGCAGATAGTGCTGTGGCCCCCACTGCGCGGCCAGGAAGCCGCACAGGTGGGCTCAGCACGTGCCGTGGGAGAGCACGACTACGTGTTCCCGTCTTACCGTGAGCACGCGGTGATCCTGGAACGCGGCGTACCGGCCGATCAGATGATGACTCAGTTCCGTGGCCATGCAGCCTCCAGCTGGAAGCCGTCAGAAACCAAAACACACATCTACTCCCTGGTGCTGGGCTCCCAAGTGCCCCACGCCGTGGGGTATGCCATGGGCATCACCCAGGACGCCACGTTGGCGCAACTGGCCGGTGAATCACAGCCTCCGGAAGCTGCTGTCCTGGTCTACTACGGCGACGGCGCATCCACCGAAGGTGAAGTGCACGAATCCATGGTGTTTGCAGCCTCCTATGACGCCCCCGTGGTGTTCTTTGTGCAGAACAACCAGTGGGCCATCTCCGTGCCCTTCTCCACCCAGTCCCGCGTACCGCTGGCCACACGTGCGGCGGGCTACGGTTTTGAAGGTGTCCGGGTGGACGGCAACGATCCGCTGGCGGTCCTGGCCGTGACCCGATGGGCCGTGGCAGAAGCCCGCGAAGGACGCGGCCCCGTGATGATCGAGGCCGAAACCTTCCGGCTCGGAGCACACACCACCGCCGATGACCCCACCAAGTACCGCCGTACGGATGAAGAACAGCGGTGGGCCACACGGGACCCCCTGCTGCGCACCAAAGCTCTGTTGAACCACGAGTACGGGGTGGATCAGGACTACTTCACCGATCTGGAGGCCGAGACCGACGCCTGGATCAAGGAAACCCGTGCCGGGATCCTGGACGGTGGACCACAAGACCTGGAGCAGCGCTTTGACGTGGTCTACGCAGCCCAGCACCCCCTGGTGGAGGAAGAGCGCCAGTGGTATCGCGACTACCAGGACTCCTTCCTGACAGATGGCGCCGACCAGTCCCTGGCGGGCAGTGATGATCACTCAGTTACGGAAGCAGGGCGGGCATGAACCAGCTCGACGACTCGGAGTCCACGTTGCGCACCACCATGGCCAAGGCCCTGAACCTGGGCATGCGCCGAGCCCTGACGGATGACCCCAAGGTGCTTCTGATGGGTGAGGACATCGGATCCCTGGGCGGGGTGTACCGCATCACGGAAGGTCTCAAGGGAGATTTTGGGGCCCACCGGGTACGGGACACACCCCTGGGTGAGGCCGGGATTGTTGGCACGGCGGTGGGCATGGCCATGCGCGGCTACCGGCCCGTGTGCGAAATCCAGTTCGACGGTTTCACCTTCCCTGCCTTCAACCAGATCACCACCCAGCTGGCCAAGATGCACGCCCGCTCCGACGGCGACGTCCCCGTTCCCGTTACCATCCGCATCCCCAGCGGCGGGGTGATCGGCTCCGTGGAACACCATTCGGAGTCCCCGGAAGCCCTCTTTGCCCACACCGCCGGTTTGCGGATCGTGATGCCCTCCACCCCGCAGGACGCCTACTGGATGATCCAGCAGTGCATCAGCAGCCCGGACCCGGTGATCTTCCTGGAACCCAAGCGGCGGTACTGGCTCAAGGGTGAGGTGGACCTGCTGCGTCCCACCACGGAGGATCCTTTCACCGCCCAGGTTGTCCGCGAAGGTGACCAACTCACGCTGGTGACCTGGGGTCCCTTGGTGCCCGTGGCCATGGCCGTGGCAGAAGCTGCGGCACAGGACGGAAAATCCGTGGAAGTGGTGGATCTGCGCTCGCTGTCCCCGATCGACTTTGACACCCTGGAGGCCTCCGTGAACCGCACGGGTCGCATGGTGGTTGCCCATGAGGCCCCCGTGTTCGGTGGGCTGGGCGCAGAGATTGCGGCCCGCATCACGGATCGTTGTTTCTACAGCCTGGAAGCGCCCGTACAGCGGGTTGGTGGATACCACCTTCCGTACCCGCCGGCGGGCATGGAAGAGAATTACGTCCCCGATCTGGACCGCATCCTGGATGCGGTGGAACGAGCATTTGCGTACTGATCTGAGGACTGGTTCAAGGACCTGTGCACCCCGGGACGGTGCGCGGAACGAACCGAAGGGAGACTGCAATGTCTGAGGTTTTCGCCCTCCCCGACGTCGGCGAGGGACTGACCGAGGCTGAAATCGTCAGCTGGAAGGTCACGGCCGGTCAAGACGTGGCCGTGGACCAGGTGCTGGTGGAGATTGAAACCGCCAAATCCCTGGTGGAACTGCCCTCCCCCTGGGAAGGCACCGTGCTGGATCTCCTGGTGGACGAGGGCCGGACGGTGGAGGTCGGCACCCCGTTGATCGTGATCGGGGACAGCTCGGAAGCCCCCGGCAACGTCCCTGATCCCGGGTACACGGGCGGGGCTGATCAGGCCTCCCGGGCCTCAGCCCGCTCGGGGGACAACCAGGACGGCAAGGCCGGTTCCCACCAACAAGCCGTAGAAGGTGCGGACAGCCCGGGAACCCAGGCACTGGTCGGCTCCGGCCCCAAGGCGGATCCCGTGCTGCGGCGTCGTCGTAAGCCCAGGCAAGCCACGGAGGTGCAGCCACCCACGCCCGCCCCTGAGCCCGCTGCCCCGGCAGCCCCGTCCGCGGGACGGCCCAGTTTAGGGGAAGGAATCGCTGACCTGATCTCCCGCACCCGTCTGGGGCAGTCCGGCTCCGAGCGCGGCCCCTGGTGGAACACCAAGCGTCAGGACGCAGCCTCCGGTGCCAAGGCGACGACGACGGAGGCCCCAGCCGCGGATGCCGCAGACGTTCCGCGGCGCCCTGCCCTGGCCAAGCCTCCCGTGCGCAAGGTGGCCAAGGAAATGGGTATCGATCTGGCTGACGTGGCAGGCACCGGTGACTCCGGCCAGGTCACCAAGCGTGACCTGCTCGCCTACGCAGCTCACCTGCGGGAAATCCCGGACGGACCTGACTCCTTCTGGGTTTCCGGCAACGCCCCCGGTGCAGGGGATCGGACACAACGGATCCCCGTCAAGGGTGTACGCAAGCTGACCGCGCAGAACATGGTCAAGAGTGCGTTCTCCGCTCCGCACGTCTCGATTTTTGTGGACGTGGACGCCTCCCGGACCATGGAGTTCGTCAAGCGGCTCAAGGAGGCTGACTACTTTGACGGCGTCAAGGTCACACCGCTGCTGATCCTGGCCAAAGCCATCATTTGGGCCACCGCCCGTAACCCCCAGGTCAATGCCACCTGGACGGATTCGGAAATCATCATCAAGCGCTACATGAACTTGGGCATTGCAGCCGCCACCCCGCGTGGCCTGATGGTCCCCAACATCAAGGACGCCCAGGACATGTCCCTGCGCGAACTCGCGGTGGCGCTGGATGACCTGACCAAAACTGCACGCGCCGGCAAAACGCAGCCGGGGGACATGCAGAACGGCACCATCTCCATCACCAACATCGGTTCCCTGGGCATCGACATCGGCACGCCGATCATCAACCCCGGTGAAGTTGCGATTGTGGCCTTTGGCACCATCAAGCAGAAGCCATGGGTGGTGGACGGAGAAATCATCCCGCGGTGGATCACCACCCTGGGAGGCTCCTTTGACCACCGTGTGGTGGATGGTGACCTTTCCGCGCGGTTCATGGCGGATGTGGCCAAGATCTTGGAGGAACCTGCGCTGCTGCTGGACTGAACAGCGGCGTTTCCTTCATCGCCCCTGCCAGAGGTGTTTCCGGGGAGGGCTGCCTACGCCCCACCAGGTTTCTGTCCGGGTGGCCGCCACGGAGGTCACTCGTGGTGGCACCCGGGAACATGCGCGGGCAGAACACCGGTGCGTGCCAGGAAGTGCTGTCCAATTCCGGGTCCCACATGGGCCACACCCAGCCCCCGCAAACGGACGGCCAACGATCGGGCCATTGCGTCCCGGTCCTGGGTGAGGTGCTCGCCGGCGCCGGGGGTGCACAGTTCCTCCCAGTCCTCCGTGTCCCAGGCCTGGGTCACGCGTGCCACCCCGATCACAGCCACCAGCTTGGCGCGATTACGGATCATACGTGGGTCCAGCAGGAGCTCGTCGACGTCGTCGTCGTCCAGCAGCGCGGCATCGTGAGGGGAGAATTCGCGGAAGGCCTCCCGCAGTGCGCCGTGTCTGCCCAGAGCTGTACCGGGGGCCAGCCCGGCCTGGAAAACCTCCAGGGCCAGGGCCTCGAACCACCCGGATGATCTAACGGGTGTGCGGCCCCACCGGGTGTCGTGGTCCTCCAGGATCACGGAGGAACTCAGTGCCCACGGGCAACGGGGCAGCCCGTCCGCACACAGAGCTGGTTGATCCAACACGGCTGCGGGGCCCAGCAGCGCTTGGGTGTGACGGGCGGGTGCGTGGCTGGTGAACGATTGTGTGGTGTCCATGACCGCACGGTACGGATCATCGCGAGCTGCATGCCGGGTGATGCCGCGGTGAACCCCATCATCCGTGGACGGTTCACTGAACCCGCGTGCCACCCATCGGTTGTGGAGGACTTAAGCGCTGGACTCCGGGTGGTCACATGAGCCGGAGTGCTCCAGAGGACCCGTCAGAAGACGGAGATCTCCCCGGTGTGCTGGGCGATCTCAATGGCCACGGCATCGGAGTCGTCATCGCCTGGATCATGAACGATGAACACGGCTGTTGGGTCATCCGGCGGGAAGGCGCGGATGGTCACGGCACCGGCCGTGGCGGCATCCAGCACCAGAATCGCCTGATCGGTGACCACCTCCATGATGGCCGGGGGCAGCAAGGCTCCACGTTCATCCAGAATGTCCACCTTGACCCCGCGGTCACGGGCATTGCGGGTGACCTCCAGCAAACGGGGATTGGCGATGGAGCGCCCACGGATCGAATCCCGCAGTTGTGCCTCCGTGAGGCGGAACTGGGAGATGTCGTAATCGGTCACCGGGGAGCTGTCGTGCGCAATCCGCTCCAACAACCCACCCGTCATACGGCGAACCTCCTGAACTCGGCGGATGGAGGCGTTCACGGCATCCTGGTTCTCCTCATCCGTTGTGCGGGCGGTCACGCCCAGGGACCATGCTTCACGGCGTCGTGTGAACAGACGTTCCATCTCCGCCACCAAAATCTGTGCTGCCACCAGCAGACCCACCAAGGAGGCCAACATCAAGGCACCGAACAACGGGCCCACCTCTGAACGCGCACCGTAGGTCACAGCCAGGGCGATGGAGATGCACAGGGTGGCCCAGGCCCATCCGGGGCGTCGTCGAACCACCAGGCAGGCCAGGTAGGCGTGGATGCCCAGTGAGTACCACGGTGCGCTCCAGGCATCGGCCGTCAACTGCAGTGCCTCAAAGGACACGGCCACGCACAGGACCATCAGCAGGGAGGAGGTGACCGTCTGCAGATCCCCCAAATGGCGCGAACCCCACGGGACGATCGCCAACAGCACGCTGATGCAGTAGAAGACCACAGCAGCCAGCTGAGCACTGGTGTTCTGAGCCTGACCCACCAGCGCCAGCCCCACGGCCACCGGAGGAAAGAACAACAGGGTCCCGGCGGCATACATCCACGGATGTTCAAAGGCGGCGTCGAATCCGCCGACTGATCTGCGGCGCCTCCAACCGCTCAGCAGCCGACGCCGCAGTTTGGAGCCTGCTGAGTGCTTACTGCGCGAGTTTGGCATCACGGGGCCAGGTGATCATCACGTGCGTTCCACAGTGCAGGGGG
>NZ_JROX01000206.1:0-1491 GCF_000800955.1 Kocuria sp. ZOR0020 | reverse complement strand
GGTTCATTCCGCGCTCGGTGATGGTCGGCTTCGTCAATGCCCTGGCGATCCTGATCTTCATCTCCCAGGTGCCCGAGCTGCTCGGCGTGCCGTGGCTGGTCTACCCGCTGTGCCTGCTCGGGCTGGTGATCGTGTTCTTGCTGCCCAAGTTCACCTCGGTGGTGCCGGCACCCCTGGTCGCGATCGTCGTGCTCACCGTGCTGGTCGTGGCCTTCGCGTGGGATGTACCGAACGTCGGCAGCAAGGGAGAGCTGCCCGAGTCGCTGCCGGCGCTGTTCTTCCCGAATGTGCCGCTGAATTTGGAGACGCTGCAGGTCATCGCCCCCTACGCTCTGGCGATGGCGGTCGTGGGGCTGCTCGAGTCCCTCATGACGGCCAAGCTCGTCGATGATGTCACCGACACCCGTTCGAACAAGACCCGGGAGTCCTGGGCGCAGGGCGCGGCGAACATCGTCTCCGGGTTCTTCGGGGGCATGGGCGGCTGCGCGATGATCGGCCAGACGATGATCAACGTCAAGGCCTCCGGTGCGCGGACCCGGATCTCGACGTTCTGCGCGGGTGTGTTCCTGCTGATCCTCGTCGTCGCCCTCGGTGACATCGTCGCCCTGATCCCGATGGCCGCACTGGTGGCGATCATGATCTTCGTGTCCTGGGCCACGTTCGACTGGCACTCCATCCGCCCCAGCACCCTGGCACGGATGCCGAAATCGGAGACCACCGTCATGCTGACCACCGTGATCGCGACGGTCTGGACTCACAACCTGGCCATCGGCGTGGTGCTCGGCGTGCTCGTGGCGATGGTCGCCTTCGCCAACCGTGTGGCCCACTTCGTGAAAGTCGACCGTGAACTCGTCGAGGAAGATGGCCGGCCCACCGCCCGCTACACCGTCGAGGGCGAACTGTTCTTCGCCTCCTCCAACGACCTCTACACAATGTTCGACTACGCCGAAGACCCCGAGCACATCGTCATTGACATGCACCAGTCCCACCTGTGGGACGCCTCCACCATCGCCGCTCTCGACTCCGTCACCGACAAGTACAAGAACTACGGCAAGCAGGTCGACATCATCGGGCTCAACCAGGCCAGCCGCAGGATGCGCGTCCGCCTCGGCGGAATGGTCAAAACCGGAGAATAACTGGACTAAGGCGCTGGAGTAGGCCCGCAGCAACGGCTTCGTCAAAGCCTGAGAAGAAACGCATCGGCAGTGGCGCAGTGTCGACGCGGAGTCGGACTATTGACCCGGACTCTGCCGCACATGAAGCCGTAGCCCGAGCAGAAGCAGTGCTCAGCATCCAAACACAGCCCCCGATGGGGTCCCGCTCAAGTGCGGGACCCCACCGCCGGCTCTGCTGCTCCAGTGCCGGTGCAGGTTAGGGGCGTTCGCGAAGCTCGGTCGCTCGGGTGGCAGTTCTGTCACACCGCAGCGGCATGACGCAGCTCTTAACCTCGATCCACCGATCGGCCGTGTGCTGTGGGGGTCGCCTCGGACG
>NZ_JROX01000205.1:0-2496 GCF_000800955.1 Kocuria sp. ZOR0020 | reverse complement strand
TGGGGCCGGGCGGGGCAGGAGCTGGTGCCGGTTGGGCGGGTTTTACGGGTTTGGTCTGGATGGCCGTGGGCTTTTGCGCCGCTGACGGTGGAGGGGCCGGTGTGGGGCTGGGTTTCGCAGGAGCGGAAGGCTCGGCCGTGGGTTGGGGCTCCTTCGTGACCTTCTTGGTGGCAGCGGCCTTCTGCTCGGCAGCTTCTTCGTCCGAGGCGGCCTTTTTCTTGGCGGTGGTCTCGTCATCCACGGGGGCCGGCACGGGCACCTCCAAGGAGTACTTGCTGCGGGAGGCGGGAATGACGCGGAGACCGTCGACCCAGTCGAAGGACTGGGGGTCCACGGCCTGCCCGTCGACCCAGGTCTCGAGGTGCAGGTTTGGTCCCGTGACTCGGGTTCCGGTGGCACCGACGGAACCGAGCTGCTCGGCTGCGGCCAGCCGGTCACCGGTGGCCACCCTGACGTCCTCGAGGTGGTTATAGGTGGTCCTCAGTCCGTCCGCGTGGGTGACCTCCACACGGTTGCCGCCCCAGACGTCCCAGAACACGGCCGTCACCTCGCCCTCGGCGGCCGCCACGACCGGCAGCCCTGCGGCTGCGGAGACGTCGGTGCCGTTGTGGAACTCGCGGTCGCCGCGATCGGGGGCGATCCGCCACCCGAAGGTTCCCCCGGTCAGGACGGCCCCGGGAGTGGTGGGGGCGATGAGGGTGTTGACGGGAAGCTCGCCCGAGTACAGCCTCGGTGCATGTCGCCCCGGGCGCACCGTCGAGGCCGCGTTCCGGGCGGCGTCGCCCGGCCCGGTGCCTTGGCGCCAGGACCCGTTGCCTGCGGCGCCGTCACGGACGGGCGAGGTGGAACGGTTCTGCCGCAACGGTGCCGCCGGAGGGTGCTGCCGCTCCTGACCTGACGCGAAGAGGCTCCACCCGCTGTCCGACCGCTCCGAGGAGGCCGAGGAGCCCGCCGACACCCCGAAGGCAGCCCCTCGTTCTTCGCCGGCCCCCGGAGTGACGCCCGAGCTGACGGCCACGCTCGGCGCCACGAGGGCCGAGAACGCGGCGAGGGCGCTCACCGGCGAGGAGGCGCGGTGACGGAGGTCGGGCTTGGCAGGGCGGCGAGAGGAGTCACGGGGCATGATGGTGTTTCCCCCAGGACGTCGCGGGCAACGACGGAAAGATCGAGCAACGGACCGCAGGCATCAAACATTGGTGTGCGCGTAGGAGCACGGACAATCCTCCTGAGGATACGTCTTCGCTCCCGTTAATGCGGTGTCGTGCGGGCACGCAACGCTGTATGACGCGCAGAGCTGCCGCCCTCCGATTCGAGGTTCCTGAATCGGTGGCAAAGTGGCGCTGATGTACCTCATGTGACGCGGTAGATCTCGGTGTCAGGGCGCCGAGTCATGGGTCAGGTGTTGCCGTGGCAGCCAGGGTGGTTCGCGCCTGTGGTCAGTCGAGCAGATTGGTGAGGCCGGGGGCGAGCAGCAAGATGGTGGGCACGATGATGAGCGCAGCGGCTGCGCCGATGACTGTTGCCTTTTGTCCCGCCGGCACGGGCGTGGCCTCCAGTCGCAGGATGCGATGACGGGCGTCCTCGGCAGGGGCCGCGCCTGTCCAGGTGCCTTGGAAGCGGTGCGAGGGAGCAGCGGATCCACCGGTGCTGACAAGGGCGACGGCTCGGGCGAGGGTACGGTCGTCGACGCTCCGGCGGGCGCGGTCGTCGGCGAGCATCTCGACGAGGAGCCCGACTTCGCGGTGAGCGCGGTCGGCGATGGGGAACCAGGGCAGGGAAGCCTTCCAGGCGCGGAATAGCATCAGCACGATGTCATGGCGTTGGGTGGCATGTGCCTTCTCGTGCTCGATCACCGCGTCCAGCTCGTTTTCATCGAGCAGTGACAGCAATCCGGCAGAGAGGACGGTCATCGTGGTGAACGCCCCCGGGAGGCAGTAGGCGACAGGGGCGGGGTTGTCGAGGAGCCGGGTGCCGGGGGCATCGGGCAACGGTGTGCTCAGGAGCAGGACCAGCTGGGCATGGCGCCGGCGATCGCGTTCGGCGCGCACAATCGTGACCATCAGGTTCAGCAGCAGATGCCCGCCGAGCAGAACTGCTCCGGACAGCGCGAGGATGTGCATCGGGCCTGCGGGCACCCATGGCTGATCTCCCAAGAAGCTAGCGGCGAAGCTGATGCCGCCCGTGACCAAGTCCGGCCCAAAAGGGGCCAGGCCGAAGGTGAGCAAGGCCCCGAGCATCGACAGCCCGCCGGCCAGGGCGACGGCCTGCCAGAGCACCAGTGCGGTGGCGGGGGCGCGGGTCGGCCACTTGGCGTGCGAGAAAAGGATCGGGACGGGCCAGGCCAGGGCGAGAGCAAATGCCGCGAGGCCGATCGAGGCGCTGATCACATGGACTCAGTGGTCGTCGAGGAGGCGCCGCAGAGTTTGTGCCTCCTCGGAACTGACGCCCCCGACGAAGCGTTCGAGTACGGCGGCCCGGTCGTTGGCTGTTCCGAGG
>NZ_JROX01000204.1:0-1994 GCF_000800955.1 Kocuria sp. ZOR0020 | reverse complement strand
TGCTCAGAAGCGATTTGTGCCGCCCATCAGAGCTGATGGGCGGCACAAATCGCTTCTGGGCCGGTCAGTACCGGTGGAACTTGCTGCTCAGCGAAGAGCGTTGGCGTTTCGCAGGTTTGAGCGCGCCATGGACACGGCCTCTCCCGCACCTCGGTTGAGCACGATCTTGCTCATGGCCGTGGCAAAGCCGAACACCTGATCCCCGGTGATCTTGGGCGGCATGGACAGAGCATTGGGATCTGTGATGACCTCCACCAGTGACGGTCCGTTGTGCGCCAAGGCGGACTTGAGCGCGCCTTCCACATCCTTGGCCTTGACCACCCTCTGGGCGTGGAACCCCAGAGCCTCTGCCACTTTGGCGTAATTTGCGTCCGGGACGTCCACGCCGAAGTCCGGCAGGCCGTCCACAAGCATTTCCAGCTTGACCATGCCCAAGGTGGAGTTGTTGAAGACCACCACGTTGACCGGCAGTTGGTACATGGCCGCTGTGACGAGCTCGCCCATCAGCATGGAAAGGCCACCGTCCCCGGACATGGAGATCACCTGCCGGCCGGGGTGGGAAACCTGCGCGCCAATGGCATGAGGAAGCGCATTGGCCATGGAACCGTGCAAATAGGAACCGATCACCCTGCGCGTACCGAGCGGACGGATGTAGCGTGCGGACCATACATTGCACATGCCCGTGTCAGCTGTGAAGACGGCGTCTTCTGCAGCCACCTGGTCCAGTACGTCCGCAACGTATTCGGGGTGAATGGGTTGCAGCCGCTTCACGTTGCGGGTGTAGGCACCCACCGCGTGATTCATGAGCTTGTCGTGGCGCTTGAGGGTCTTCGTGAGGAAACTCTGATCCTTCTTGGGTTTGATCAGAGGCAACAATGACTGGACTGTGGGCAACACGTCCCCCTGCAGGGGATATTGCACATCGGTTCGGCGTCCCAGCACCGCAGGGTTGCGGTCCACCTGGATGGTGGTGGTTTCAGGCAGGAACTGGTCGTAGGGGAAATCCGTGCCCAACATGATCATGACGTCGGCATCCTGGAGGCCTTCGGCAGCAGCTCCGTATCCGAGAAGCCCTGTCATGCCGACGTCGAACGGGTTGTCGTACTGGATGGCATCCTTGCCGCGCAGGGAGTGGCCCACGGGTGCTGCCAGTGCTTCAGCCAGTGCCATGACCTCGGCGTGCGCGCCGCGCACGCCGTCGCCGGCAAAGATGGCCACCTTCTTGGCATCGTTGAGCACCTGGGCAATTTCCTGGATGCATTCGGGGTTCGGCACCGTGGTTGCAGCCATCACCGGTGTCCAGTGGGGGGTCTTGGCGGTGGCGTCCTGGTCGGCCACGTCCCCGGGTAGTGTCACAACGGCCACGCCGTTGAGGCTTGTGGCGTGCTGAATGGCAGAGCGGACCACGCGCGGGGCCTGATCTGTGGTGGAGATCAGCTCGCTGTATACGGAGCACTCATTGAAGAGTCGATCAGGGTGGGTTTCCTGGAAGAAGGACTGTCCGATTTGAACGGACGGAATGTGTGAGGCGATGGCCAACACGGGTGCACCGGAACGCTGGGCGTCGTAAAGCCCGTTGATCAGGTGCAGGTTTCCCGGGCCGCAAGATCCCGCACATACAGCCAACTCACCGGTCAACTGCGCCTCAGCGGCAGCAGCAAAGGCAGCAGCCTCCTCATGGCGCACGTGAATCCAGTCGATTCCACCTTTCTTGCTGCCACCGGTCTGGCGGACGGCATCCACAATGGGGTTGAGGCTGTCGCCCACGATCCCGTAAATACGCTTGACACCTGCTTGCTGCAGCTGGGCCACGAGTTGTTCGGCGAGTTTCATGGATGCCTCCTGTGATCACTGACCCGGGAACATCCCAGGCCAGAACGAGCTCACTGGTCATGGTAGGTCCGGATCATCAGCTGAAACGCTTGATGAGGTGTTCCTCTGGTCACTGCCCTCCATCTGCTCAGAAGCGATTTGTGCCGCCCATCAGAGCTGAT
>NZ_JROX01000203.1:0-13467 GCF_000800955.1 Kocuria sp. ZOR0020 | reverse complement strand
GGAACTGGCCGTCCACGAACGCACTGCGGCCTGAGAGCAGGAAGTCCAGGCTGCCGGCAACTGACGGCGCGGTCACGCTCACGCCATCGGCCACCACGATGCCGTTGGCCGTGGCACCTCCGCGCATCTCCTGAGCCGCGGAGCGCAGGAATCCCACCACACCTTGACGGGCGGCGTTACGTGACACGGCAGCGTAATCCTGCGGCTCACCGGAGGCGGGGAGATTGGCCGCTGAGCCCAGAGCCACCCCCGTGGCGGGGCGGGAGACCGTGATCACTCGTCCACCCGGAGCCAACTTGCGCAGCACGGAACCCAGTTCAAGAGCTGGAGCCGTCAGATCGGAGGGTGTACGCACCTCCGTCAGGCACAACACCACGGCACCGACCTTTCGCAGATCATCCCCGTGGCGGTGCACCTCCAGACCGCGCCCCAGGAGGTGGGTGGCCAGGTCATCCGCCTCAGTGGCGGCCGTTTCCCCCGGTCCGCGCGCGCCCGAGGTGGGCGAGAGGACCACCACGGGCCCACTCACCGTGGGGCGCGCAGGATCATGCCGGCGCAGCTCCACCGGTGCGGGCAACCCCAAGGTGGTGGCCACCTTGCGGCCGGGGCCCTGGGAAACCAGACCCAGGTAGGCATCGTCAGGGCCGGTGCCCGGCCAGATCTTGGATGTGACGTTGGGAAGTGACGGGCTCATGGACAAGTCCTTTCACACGGACGACTCCTGCTGCACGGTTGCGGTGATGACCCAGGTGCTGTGCGGCGTCGTCGTGACGAGATGGTGAGGTTGACGGGGCGACCGGAATCAGGACTGCGGGTAGGCGCGCAGCAGCGCCACAGCACCCTGGCCACCAGCCGCGCAGACGGAGATCAGACCGGTCACCGGGCGATTCTGCGCGACTGCGCGGGCCTTGAGTTCCTTGGACAACGTGGCCACGATCCGGGTTCCGGTTGCGGCGAACGGGTGGCCTGCCGCAAGTGAGGAACCGTGGACGTTCAAACGGGTTCGATCCAAGGAACCCACTGGCTCGTCCAGGCCCAGGCGGTCGCGGCAGAACTCTGCGTCCTCCCAGGCGGCCAGGATGGTGAGCACGGTGGAGGCGAAGGCCTCGTGGATCTCCACCAGGTCAATGTCCTGCAACGTCAGACCGTTGCGAGCCAGAAGCCGCGGGGCGGCGTAAGCGGGTGCCATCAGCAGACCCTCCTCCCCGTCCACGAAGTCGACGGCGGCCGACTCGGTGTCCACCACCTCAGCCAACAAGGGCAACTTGTGCTCGGTGGCCCACTGCTCCGTGGCGATCAGGATGGCGGATGCACCGTCCGTGAGCGGCGTGGAGTTACCGGCGGTCATGGTGGCCTCAGCCTCCAACGACTTGCCGAAGACCGGGGAAAGACCCGCCAGCTTCTCCGCGGAGGTGTCAGGGCGCAGGTTGGTGTCCTTGGTGACGCCACGGAACGGGGTCACCAGATCGTCAAAGAAGCCCGAGTCCCAGGTCTTGGCCAGGTTGTGGTGGCTGTTGGCGGCAATTTCATCCTGGGCTTCCCGGGTGATTCCCCAGCGGGCCGTGGTGATGGCCTGGTGCTCACCCATGGACAGCCCCGTACGCGGCTCCGCCACGCCAGGCGCCACCGGGGCCAGGTCGGCCGGGCGCAGCTTGGACAGTGCCATCAGCTTGTCCTTGGGGGACTTGGCTCGGTTGAGCTTGAGCAGAACCTTGCGCAGACCTTCACCCACCACGATCGGGGCATCCGATGCCGAATCCACACCACCGGCAATGCCCACCTCGATCTGACCACAACGGATCTTGTTGGCAATCAGGGAGGTGGTCTCCATCCCGGTGGCACAAGCCTGCTGCACGTCCACACCCGGGGTGTGCGGGTCCAGCGCGGATCCCAGCACGGACTCACGGACCAGGTTGAAGGCCTTGGGCTGCTTGAGCACGGCACCGCCGGCAACTGCTCCCAGGCGCTGCCCGGCAATGCCGGTGCGTGCCACCAAACCGTCCAGAGCTGCCGTGAACAGCTCCTGGACGGAGGTGTTGGAGTACGGGCCACCGGAGCGGGCGAACGGGGTGCGGTTGCCCGCAACCACCCAGGCAGTCTGCTGCTGGCGCGACTGGGGGCGGTTGGACGTGGTGGCTTCCGACGGTGCGGAAACCTCCGCTCCACCCGACTCCGGGCGAGGGTTCTGGGGGGAAGCTGCGGTGTTCTGGGCAGTCATGGAATGAGGCTCCTTGGGGTACGGGACCGATCCAGTATCGATCCGGTGACGGGTATCACTTTTTCTAAGAGTAACTGATACTCTCGGTATCGTGAACACGTCCACCACGCAGCTGGGTCTCAGATCTCGCGATGCCAAGGAACGCACAGACGGCCGATCGCGCCGCTGGCGCCTGCACCGTGAAAAGCGCCGAACCGAGCTGCTGAAACTGGCACGGACCGCGATTGCCGAATGCGGGGCCACGGCCTCCATGTCTGAGATCGCATCCCACTGCCGGACCTCGAAATCAGTGTTCTACCGGTACTTCGAGGACAAGGACGGGCTCAAACGCGAACTCGGCGAATACGTGGTGGCACGCATGGGCCGCCGCATGGCAGAAGCCGTGGCAGAAGCGGGCTCTTTCCAAGAAACCGTGAGGGCACTGGTCACCCAGTACCTGGAACAGATCGAGCACTCCCCGGAGGTGTATCTGTTCGTGGTTTCGGAGAACGCACCCGCGGAGGAGAGCCCCGTGGACCGGTTCTGCCAGGCCGTTGCCGAACTGTTGGTCAACGCCCACCGGCAACACGCCCCGGCCGAGCTGCACATCCCCGAAGCCACCGCACGGTACTGGGCAGCCGGCGTCGTGGGACTGGTCCGAGGCGCCGGTGAAGCCTGGATGCTGCCCCGCAACTGTGCGGACACCCAGCCCCGCGAAGCTGCAGGACCGGCCGCCCCGGAAACATCCGCAGCACCTGAAACCGAGCGGCCCAGTCTGGAGGAGTTCGTGGAGACCGTGACCACCTGGGTGGTCAGCGGCTCACGGCCCCCAGAACCCCGCTAGAGCACAACACAGCACTTCCATCTGAACCACCATCAAGCAGGAGGACACCTTGGCAACCTCACAGCCGAACACCTCACCCCGTAACCGCCCCAGCCGCCGGGCCGCAAATTCCCAGACACCCACGGAAACCCAAAGCGTGGATCAGGAATTCGCCGCCGAATCCCATGACCAGGTTCACCTGGACACCAGCCTGCTGCGGGAGATGCTGCTGGGCTCCTATGCGGAAGAACGCACGGCATCACGCGAACTGATCAAGGACCCCCAGTTCCACCACGTGCCCGGGCGCACCAAGGAGGAACAGCGCGAGCGCACGTTCGAGGCCCTCAAGCAGTTGGCCGGCAGTGATGCCGTGATGGCCGGGCTGCCCACCACTCAAGGTGGCGGCGGACAGCCCGGAGCCTATGTGGCCTCCTTTGAGGAGTTCGTCCTGGCCGATGCCTCCTTGCAGATCAAGGCCGGCGTGCAGTGGGGCCTGTTCGGCTCCGCCGTGCTGAACCTGGGCACCGAAACCCATCACAACAAGTGGCTGGCCGACATCTGGTCCCTGAGGATCCCCGGCTCTTTTGCCATGACGGAGATCGGGCACGGCTCTGACGTGGCCTCCATTGCCACCACCGCCACCTACGATCCCGCCACGGAAGAGTTCGAGATCCACACCCCGTTCCGGGCTGCGTGGAAGGACTACCTGGGCAATGCCGCCGTTCACGCACGCGCGGCCGTGGTGTTCGCCCAGCTGATCACAGGCGGTGTCAACCACGGTGTGCACGCGCTCTACGTGCCCATCCGGGACGAGAACGGCGAGTTCCTTCCCGGAATCGCCGGTGAGGACGACGGCTACAAAGGTGGCCTCAACGGCGTGGACAACGGACGGTTGTGCTTCACCCATGTCCGTGTCCCCCGGGAGAACTTGCTGGACCGCTACGGTCACGTGGAGCCGGATGGCACCTACTCCTCCCCGATCTCCTCCCCCGGCCGCCGGTTCTTCACCATGCTGGGCACCTTGGTGCAGGGCCGTGTGTCCCTGGACGGTTCCGCCGTGGTGGCCACTCGGGCCGGTCTGGCCATTGCCCTGACCTACGCCAACGAACGCCGCCAGTTCGCCCCCGTGCCGGGTCAGCCCGAGCGAGTGCTGCTGGACTACACCCGCCACCGTCGTCGTCTCTTCCCGTACGTGGCACGCGTGCTGGCCGCGGGATTCGCTCACGAGGAGCTCCTGGTGGCCTACGACGACGTCTTCTCCGGGCGCGCTGACAACGACGACGCCCGTCAGGACCTGGAAACTCTGGCAGCGGCCATGAAGGCCACCTCCACCCGGTTGGCCTTGGACTCCCTGCAGGAATGCCGCGAGGCCTGCGGCGGTGCCGGGTTCCTCTCCGCCAACCGGATCACGGACCTGCGCCATGACATGGACGTCTACGCCACCTTTGAAGGTGACAACACCGTGTTGATGCAGCTGGTGGCCAAGCGGTTGCTGGGCGATCACGCCAAGGAGTTCGCTCGCATGGACGTGGGCGTCATGGCGCGTTGGGTGGCCGACCGTGCGGCAGAAACGGCCGTGAACCGTTCCGGTCTGCGGGGCCTGTCCCAGGTCTTCCGCGACTCCGCGGATCCGCGCCGCTCCGTCAATGCCTTGCGGGACCCGGAGACTCAGCGCACCTTGCTGACCGACCGCGTGCGCTCCATGATCGGTGAGGTCGCGGAGAACATGCGCGGGGCCGGCAAGGGCTCCCCGGAGGCCACGGCAGAAGCCTTTGACCGCAACCAGCACCGCCTGATCGAGGCTGCCAAGGCCCACGCCCACCTGTTGCAGTGGGAGGCCTTCACCCGGGCGTTGGAGAAGGTCGAGGATCCCGGAACGCATCAGGTGCTGCTGTGGCTGCGCGATCTGTTCGGCCTGTCCGTGATCGAGGCTGACCTGGACTGGTACCTGTCCCACGGTCGGATGTCCTTGATGCGCGGGCGCATGGTGGAGTCCTACGTGGACCGCCTGGTCACCCGGTTGCGCCCACACATCATGGATGTGGTCGAAGCCTTCGACTTTGCTCCTGAGCATCTGCGGGCGGAGATCGCCACCGGTGCTGAGGCCAAGCGTCAGCAGGAGGCAGCCGACTGGGTGGCTGCGGAACGCGCCGCAGGGCGTTGGCCGCGCAGCGAGAAGGCCTGAGGCCGTCCCTCATCTGACGTGAGATCACCGGTTGGTGTTGAGATCACCTGCAATTGTGGGTGATCTCAACACCAACCGGTGATCTCACGTTCGGGGGAAGAAAATCAGCCGAGGTCGTGACGCATGTCGATGGGCACAAACGTGGTGGTGTCCTCATCCGCAGGCCTGGAGGCCACGGCATCGGCAACAATCACCGTCACGTTGTCCCGGCCCCCGGCGCGCAGAGCGGCGTTGACCAGAACGTCCGCTGCCTCCTTGGGGTGCGGCACCGAGTGCAGGACCCGAGCGATGTGGGCGGTGGCAACCTCGCCGGTCAAACCGTCTGAACACAACAACAGGCGGTCCCCCGGCTCAGCGGGGACCACCCAGATGTCCGGTTCCCACACCTGACCGGTTCCCAGGGCGCGGGTGATCACGTTGCGCCGCGGGTGCACCATGGCTTGGGCAGGAGTGATCTGGCCGATGGACACCAGGTACTGCACCTCGGAGTGATCCACCGTGATCTGCTGGACCTCCGGCTGCGGGCCGTCCTTGGGTGTGGGTGCCACGGGCAACGGCGAGGTGGCGGCCACCTCCACACCCGGTGAGTCGGCATCCGCGATCTGCTCCTGAGCAGGCTCAACGGGCTGGGAATCCGCCACATGGGCCGTGAACTCCCCGGTGGGGTGATGCGCCACGGACGCGTGATCCGGGGCCGGCGTGGCACCCTGCGGGCGCACCAACCGGTAGGTCCGGGAGTCGCCCACGTTGAACACCAACCACAGGCGGGTGCCTTCAACATCCACCAGCCAGGCACCGGTGATGGTGGTACCGGCCCGGCCTCCCAGCTGCTCCTGGATGGCCGTGTCCGCAGCACCCAGAACAGCACGCAGCTTGCTCAGCAGCATCAACGTGGCATCCGGAACTTCCGGATCGAGTTTCAACTCACGTTCCACACGGGCACGGAACCGGGCGACGTCGTCCAACGGCGTGGGCTCGGCCGGAACCTCCACGCTCCACGGGTCCGGAGACGTGAACAGCTGAGATCCGCCCAGGGTCCGCACGGCCAGGGCCGATGCCACTTCGCCGGCCTCATGACCGCCCATGCCATCGGCCACCGCGCACATGGTGCGGGTGACCACCAGGGAGTCCTCGTTGGTTTCCCGCCGCAGACCACGGTCCGTGGCTGCTCCTGCGCGAATCACCAGTTCAACGCTCACGCGTAATCCACCTCAAGTTGTTGGCCGGGTCCTTCCAAGAGTTCCACGGGCTGAACGTCACCGAAGCCCCGCACGTTGTGCGTTTGTTTGGGGGTCAGCACGAATCGGTCATCCCCACGCAGAACTGAGGCCGTGGACGCATCCACCAGCACACTGCCCGGCGGGGTCAATGCAACCAACCGCGAAGCCAAATTAACAGTTGGACCGTACAAGTCACCCAATCGTGGCAACACACGACCCCACACGAACGCAACACGGGACTGTGGAAGTTCCGGATCATCACGAATGATGCGCGCCAACGCGAGCGCCATCAACGCGCCCTCCTCCGGGGATTCGGCCATGAACATGACCTCGTCACCGATGGTTTTGATCAGCCGACCCCGACCCACGGCAATCACCTCGGCACAGCGTTGTTCAAAGCGCTGCACCAGTGCCGCCAACGTGCGTTCGTTCATCTGCCGGGACAACGAGGTGTAGGACACCATGTCCGCGAACCCAATGCCGCGAGCCAGCGGAAGGTCCGTGGAGTCGTCGTCGTCATCGGCATCACGCAGACCGCTCACGGTGGAACCGTCCGGGCGCTCCTGACGCATGGCCAACCGTTGCACGGCAGCGTTGAGTTGACGCCGCCATGAATAGATCAGCAGCTTTTCCAGCGTGGGCATGAGCCTGGGCAGAAGGTTCAGCAGTTCCCGGCGAGCTTGCGCGTCCGTGCGCTCACCGTTGACCACAAGGTCCTCCACCAGCGCTTCCACCTGCCACACCACCATGCGGTCGGTCATCTGCGCCATGGCACGGACCAGGGACAGGGCACCCTCCTCCGTGACCTCGTCATTGATCACCAATTCGGAGATGTCCCGCAGGGCCTCGGCGTCACGGGCGGTGAAATACACCTCTTCATCCGTGAGATTGGGGAAGCCCATGGCTCGCCAGATCTTGCGGGCGTTGAGCAGGGACAAACCACCGCTGTGTGCAGCCTCCCGCCGGGTCATGTCACGTTCAGAGCCCAGCAGCAGATTCTCCAGGTCATGGAAGGCCTGGCGGGATTCTTCCGATCCGTACACGTTGGCCTGCACCGGATTGCGCAGGTTCAGGTTGATCTGCGCCGTTTGGGGTCCGATTTCAGGCTGGGTCACGACGCCGTCGCTCGGCTCCCGCTGCTGCCTCACCTCATCCAGGCCTGCTTGATCCTGGCCCACGTTGTCCGGGCCCACGCTTTCCGGGCCCACGGTGTCCGCGCCGGGATCGGCGTCACGGTCACGCTGAAAAGGTCTCCACGGTGTCATGACGGCCTCCCCCAATCACCGGCACCGGTGTAGCCCTGGGCCAAGCGGTGCTGAGCATCGCAAGTTTCCTGGATGAGCCCGGCGAACTGTTCCACCTGCGGCGCGTGGTTCAGGCGCAGGACACCGGAGGCCCCGAAATCGGCGCTCAACATCCCGATCCCGGCACTACCCAGAAAGCCACGTCCGGGGCGTGCTTCCACCCGCTGCAACCACAGCAGCGGGATTCGCACTCCCCCGCGTGGTGCGGCCCCGCCCACCAGCATCAAACGACGGTTGGTCAACACCAAGCGGGTCAGTGCCCAACGCATGACCGGGCGCACCACCGCCAGAACGATCACCAACACCAACAGCAGGGACAATCCCGTTCCCAACACCGAGTGCACCGTTTGCCAGGTGTCATCCATGGGCCGCCAACGCACCTCCAACATCCGTTGCAGCAGGGCATGGGTGAAGACCGCAAGCACCAGCACCACCGCAGGCTTCAGCAGTTTGGACGGGTGAGCCACGGTGGAGACCACCACGTGCTCCCCTGATTCCAGGCCTAACTTTTTGCTCACCGCGCCTCCTGCACGGGACGCAGATGGATCACGTCTCCGGCGTTGAGATGGTGGTGAGCGCCGTCGTCGTCACGAATGATCAAGGCGCCGTGATCGTCCAAGCCGACTGCCTGACCTTCCAGGGGAGTCTGGTCACCGGGCAGTTCGGCGCGAACCCTGCGCCCCAGGGTGCCCAGCAGGCCTTCCACCAGGGCCCGTAGGGTTCCGTCAGGCCGGGTGAGTTGGGTGGGGTCGGCGCAGTAACTGCGGTAGATGGGCAGGAATCTGCTCACCATGGCACGCAGCAGAAGCGCCCGGTCCCCGGTGCCGCCTTCCAGCACCACGGATGTTGCGGTGTCCACCGGCAGGTGTGTGGAGCTGACGTTGATCCCGGCTCCCACCACCACTGCTGGTGGGAGGTGGTCGAAAGTCACCAGGGAGGCCAGCACACCCACCATCTTGCGATCGCCCACCAGGACGTCATTGGGCCATTTCACCTGCGCCTGCACGCCGTGATCGGCCAGGGCCTGGACGACTGCGCAGCTCAGCAGCATGGTCAGCCATCCGAAGCTCTGGGTGGGCAGGGGCTGTCCGCTGGGGGCTGCGGGACGCAACAGCAGAGAGAACGTGAGGGCCTCGCCAGGTTCCACCACCCAGGTGCGGTCCAGGCGACCGCGACCCTGGCTCTGGAAATCTGTGGCAACCAACGTCAGGTCCTCCGGGGTCTGCCCGTGCAACGCGGCGTCACGGGCACGGTCGGCCAACTCCTGATTGGTGGACCCGACCTCAGAAAGCATCACCACCGGCGCACCCAGAATTTGTTCCAGATCCCGGTGCAAGGCCTGGTCATGAGCCAGTTGCCCTGGGGCAACCTGCCTGCTGCCATCGCCACCTGCGCGGGTCATCCACTCTCCTGTTTCCGCGCCCGGGCGGGCGGGGTTATCGTCGTGATGTTGATGTGTTTCACATCCACAGTAGTAGCCGTGGCCCCAGGCGGACCCCTGAACGGGCCAGGAATTGCCCGCACGTGACCTCTGACAGCCCGGCACCCCACTGACCACACCCACCTGACAAGGATCCAGATGTCCCTTCACGCAGTCACCTACGTTTACGGCGGTTCAGCGGATGCCCTGGCCGAACACCGCCCCGCACACCGCCAGTTCCTCAACGAACTGGAGGTGGCTGGTCTCCTCTTGGCCGCAGGCCCCTACGACGACGACGCCCCCGCCGGTGCACTGCTGATCATTGAGGCCGATTCCCCCGAGCAGGCGTTGGAACTCCTGGATCCTGACCCCCTGCTGGTCGAAGAAGTCATCACCGAACGTGCTGTGCGCCCGTGGAAGGTCACCGTGGGCCGCGTGCGGTGACCAAGAATTTGTAGAAGTCACACAACGGAGCTGGTCGGCAGACTTCCCTAGACTGGCCAGGTCCACCGCTGATCCGTGCCCGGAGAACTGATGTTTCTCCGGTGAGCTGCGAGGTGCCATGAGCCACGACTTGTCCACAACTGCTGGCAAGATTGCCGATTTCCGCGACCGCCGGGACCAGTCCTTTGCCCCCGCTGGTGAGGCCGCCATTGAGCGCCAGCACTCCCGGGGCAAGAACACCGCCCGCGAGCGCGTGGGAATGTTGCTGGACCAGGATTCCTTTGTGGAGTTGGATGCCTTGCGGGTCCACCGCACCTCCGCATTCGGCATGGACAAGAAGAAAATGCCCGGTGACGGTGTGGTGGCCGGTTACGGCACCATCGACGGACGCCTGGTGGCCATCTACTCCCAGGACTTTGCCGTCCTGGGCGGATCTTTGTCCGAGGCCAACGGCGAGAAGATCGTCAAGGTGCAGAAGTTCGCGTTGAAGAACGGTTGCCCGGTGATCGGGATCAACGACGGCGGTGGCGCGCGCATCCAGGAGGGTGTGGCCTCCCTGGCCATGTTCGCGGACATCTTCAACATGAATGTCCGTTCCTCCGGTGTGGTCCCGCAGATCTCCTTGATCATGGGCCCTTGTGCCGGTGGTGCCGCGTACTCTCCGGCGCTGACGGACTACATCATCATGGTGGATGAGACCTCCCACATGTTCATCACCGGCCCGGACGTGATCAAGACCGTCACGGGTGAGGACGTGGACATGGAGACCCTGGGCGGTGCCCGGCAGCACAACGAGACCACGGGAACGGCCACCTACCTGGCCACGGATGAATCCGATGCCATTGACTTCCTGCGTGAGTTGCTGGAGTTCCTGCCCTCCAACAACTTGACCGAACCGCCCTTGTTGGACCATGACCAGGAATTCGAGCTCACGGACGAGGACCTGGATCTGGATTCCTTGATCCCGGATTCAGCCAACCAGCCTTATGACATGCGCGCGGTGATCGAGGCCGTGGTGGATGAGGGGCATTTTCTGGAGATGCAGGCCCTCTACGCGCCCAACGTGATGATCGGTTATGCCCGGGTAGAAGGTCACACCGTGGGGATCGTGGCCAATCAGCCCATGCAGTTTGCAGGCACCTTGGACATTGCGGCCTCTGAGAAGGCCGCACGGTTTGTGCGCCACTGCGATGCCTTCAACATTCCCATCCTGACCCTGGTGGATGTGCCTGGCTTCCTGCCGGGAACGGATCAGGAGTTCAACGGCATCATTCGCCGCGGTGCCAAGTTGCTCTACGCCTACGCGGAGGCCACGGTTCCGCTGATCACCTTGATCACCCGCAAGGCCTACGGCGGTGCCTACATTGTGATGGGCTCCAAAAAACTGGGTGCTGACATCAACCTGGCCTGGCCCACGGCGCAGATCGGAGTGATGGGCGCCCAGGGCGCGGTGGAGATCCTCTACCGCCGTGACTTGAAGGCTGCCGCGGAGGCGGGTGAGGACGTCGAGGCCAAGCGCGCCGAGCTGGTGAAGCAGTACGAGGAGCAGCTGCTCAACCCCTACCAGGCCACCCAGCTCGGGTACGTGGACTCGGTGATCGCCCCGTCCGAAACCCGGGAGAACATCATCCGCGCACTGCGTGGTCTGCGGGAGAAGCGGGCCTCCACGCCTGCCAAGAAGCACGGGAACATTCCGCTGTGAGCACCCAGCACCAGCAACCTGGCCAGCAGGGCCACAGCGGCGCCGGCAACGACGTCGTGAATCCCTATGGTGACCACCAGCTGCCGGAACACCTGCATGCGGAGGACTCCGCCGTCCACTTTGTGGGCGGCAACCCCACGCCGGAGGAGGTTGCTGCGGTCACGGCAGTGATTGTCGCCGCCGCTGCGGAGACGCAAGAGGCGGAGACCACGGGCACCAGGCGTGCACAGAACCGCCGCGCGCGGCTCGGGTTGCGCCTGCGTCCCGGCCTGGGCGCATGGCGGCGCACCTTGCCGTTCCGCTGATTCACCCGAAGCGTTGCGGCTGCCGATCGTTGAAGCCGACCGTTGAATCAGCGGCAAGCAGCTAAAGTCAGTGGACCATGAGTCGATCCACCGGAGCCCCCACACCAGATTCCGCCCTTGTCAGCACTCCTCATGGCCCGCGTGAGGCTTCGGCCATCGACCAGATTGCCAATGCGCACCTGGACCGTCTGCTGACCCTCAATCCGTCGTGGGCCATTGAACTCAACGCGCCCACACACGGCTGGGGCTATCCGGATTTTGGGCCGGAGGGCCTTGAGGCCGAACAGGATGCGCTGCGCACCACCCTGCGGGATCTGGATCAGGCGCAACCCACGGACGACGTCGACCGCGTCACCGCCCATGCCCTACGGGAACGAATCGGAGTGGCCACCGCCCTGTACCAGAACGGCTGGGGTGGGGCGCGGATCAACGGGATCTCCTCCCCCGTGCAGAAGATCCGGGAGGCCTTTGACAACCTGCCCAAGAACACGGACGACGACTGGCATGTGGTGCTCTCCCAGCTGGCGGAGGTCCCCGGTGCGGTGACCAGCCTGATCTCAGGGGTGCGTCACCGGCAGGAGCACGGTCCGGTCACCGCCCGGCCCCAGTTGCTCAATGCCGCCCAGCAGGCGGAGAACTACGCCTCCGTGGACGGGGCGTTCATGGGGCTGACCCACCGGCCCCACGTGGTGCAGTTGCCGGAGACCATGCGCAGGCAGTTGCACTCCGCGGTGGATGCCGCCCGGCGTGCCTACACGGGGTTGGCGCAGGAGTTGCGTGCCATTGCGCAGGCAGCACCGGAGGGTATGTCCGTGGGGAGGCACGAATACGCTTTGCGCCTGCAGGAACACAGCGGTGCCCAGCTGGACCTTGAGGAAAGCTACCGCTGGGGTGCCCAGCAACTGCGAGCCGTGACGGAGCAGATGCGTTTGACGGCATCGGAAATCCTCCCGGAGCACGCCGGTGATGATCACATCCGGGCCGCCATGGATGCCCTGGATGCCGATCCCCACCGGCAGCTGCACGGGCGCCATGAGCTGATCTCCTGGATGCAAGGTGTTAGCGAACACGCCATCCAGTCCTTGGCGGACACCCATTTTGAGATCCCGGAACCCATGCAGCACCTGGAGGCCAGGATTGCGCCCACCACGGACGGTGGCATCTACTACACCCCGCCGTCAGAGGACTTCCAACGCCCGGGACGAATGTGGTGGTCTGTACCTGCCGGGACCGAGGTCTTCCGGACCTGGGGTGAGCGCACCACGGTCTACCACGAGGGTGTGCCCGGCCACCATCTCCAGTTCGCCACGGCCATTGCCGCCGCCCAGACCCTGAACCGTTGGCGGCGGATTGCGCTGTGGGTACCGGGTCACGGGGAAGGCTGGGCGCTGTACGCCGAGCGGCTCATGGACGATCTGGGGTTTCTGCAGGATCCCGGGGACCGGATGGGCATGCTCAACGCCCAACGCATGCGTGCAGCACGCGTGGTCTTTGACATCGGGTTCCACTGTGACCTGCCGATTCCTACCGAGTTGGATCCCCTGCTGGGCCAGGCAGCAGGCGCCAGGCGGTGGTCCCCGGAGGTCGGGTGGGCATTCCTGAAGGAAAACATCGTGATGGGAGATGCCTCCCTGCGCTTTGAATGGATGCGTTACATGGGCTGGCCGGGGCAGGCACCGGTGTACCAACTGGGTCAGCGGGTCTGGGAGCAACAGCGGGACCTGTGGAGGGCGGCCACGGCAGATCAGTTCTCCCTGCGGGAGTTCCACCGCCACGCTCTGTCCCTGGGCTCACCCGGTCTGGACACCTTGGCCTACGCCTTGGACCTGGCGCGCCCTGCCTGATCCCGGCTGCTGTGGCTCGCCAC
>NZ_JROX01000202.1:0-3063 GCF_000800955.1 Kocuria sp. ZOR0020 | reverse complement strand
CCTTCTCGAAGAACGGGATGGTCTTGGTCATGGCGGTGGCCGCAACGGGAATCACCGCGTTGACCGTGACGCTGGCCTTCTTCATCTCTAGTGCCCAGGTGCGCACCATGCCCACGATTCCGGCCTTTGCGGCGGCGTAGTTGGTCTGCCCGAAGTTGCCGTACTGGCCGGTCGGTGAGCCGATCGTGATGATGCGGCCCGCCACGCCGTTCTCCTTGAAGTAGCGGTATGCCTCACGGACGCACGTGAACGTGCCGCGCAGGTGGACCTGGATGACCAGGTCGAAGTCCTCGTCGGTCATCTTCAGCAGCGACTTGTCCCGAAGGATCCCGGCGTTGTTCACCAGGATGTCCAGCCCACCGAAAGCCTCCACGGCCCCCTTGACCAGGGCCTCCGCCGTCTCGGTGCTCCCCACGGCAGCGACGACGGCGCTCGCGCGCCCCCCCGGCCTCCACGATTGAGGCGACGGCAGCATCGGCAGTGGCCTGGTCGACGTCGTTGATCACGACGGCGGCCCCGCGGCGGGCGAGCTCCTGGGTGTAAGCCAGGCCGAGCCCCTGGCCCGATCCGGTGACAACAGCCACCTTGCCGCTCAGGGGCGTGGCGGAGTGGGTCATGGTGTGCTCCTTTGCAACGTTGCGCGGTCCGCATCCCGCCTTGCTGCGGGAACGGAGGGCCAGTGGATGCTGACCGGTGGTCTCACTGTTCATCAGAAACCAAACCGTTGAAATTGTCAACGATTGTGCAACGTGAGTGTGGGAGACAATGGGGGCAGAAGGTGCAGCAGGTGAACCAGGGCGGCGGAAGTGGGAGCGCGCATGACGCAGGCAGTGGAGCAGGACTGGGAACACCCCACGCCCCCGGAACTGCAGTTGATGACCGGGAACACGCTGTTTGCGGACGCCCGCCTGGTACAGGACCCCATGTTCCTCATGAACCGTTTTGGATCCTTGGGTTCGGCCCTGACCAACGGGTACCTGCGGCAGTTGGACCTCAAGGTGAGGCACTATTCCGTGCTGTCCCTGGCCTGCGAACCGCAGGCACCCACGCAGCGCGAACTCAGTGATTTCCTGGTGCTGGATCCCAGTCAGGTGGTGGCGGTGGTGGACCATCTGGAGAAGTTGGGTCTGGTGGAGCGTGAGCCGGATCCCAGGGATCGCAGGTCCAAGATCATTGTTCCCACAGATCGTGGGCGTGAGGTTCTTGGGCAGGCCGAGTTGCAGGCCGGGCAGGCGGCTGCACGCGTGCAGTCGAATCTGACGGATCCCGAACGCGCCACCTTGCAGATGCTGCTGCGCAAGCTCGCCTCCGGGTGACATGTGCTGACCTTGCGTGAGGTCTTTACGTGCCCTACGTCACGTCGTTAGGATCTGCCAATAGTTGAAAAGTTCAACAATTAACCGCAGTTGCTGACGATCCAAGGCTCATGGGGTGGCCTGTGTTCCCACAGCTCCTGTCGGCTTGCAGTGGCAAGGAGGGCTTGTGCGCAACGTTGGCATCGGATCCTGGTTGGAGCGCAGATTCCAACGCTCGGGACCCAAAACCGCATTGGTGGACGGGGACCGCACGCTGACCTACGCGCAATTGCGTGACCGGTCCGCGCGGATCGCCACCGCCTTGGATCGCGCCGGGATTGAGCAGGGTGACCGGGTGGCGCTGCTGGGGTAGAACAGCGCGGAGTTCGTCACCGCGCTGTTCGGCACGGAACTGCTGGGGGCTGTGTTCGTCCCCCTCAACACGCGGTTGGCACCCGGGGAGATCGCCTACCAGCTGGAGGATTCCGGGGCCAAGATCTTGTTGCATGACTCCGGGTTGACGCAGCTGGCTGCCGCCGCCGTCGGGAATCTGGGCGCTGACCTGCCGCGGTGGTCACTGGGGGAGAGTCAGGAGGGGGCGCCGGGGCTCCAGGACCAGATTGCTGATGCTCAAGCCTGGGATCAGGACCGAGACGTGGCCCAGGAGGACCTGGCGGTCATCCTCTACACCTCCGGCACCACGGGCGAACCCAAGGGTGCCTGCCTGACCCACGCCAACCTGACGTGGAACGCATTCAACGTGCTGGTGGACTTTGATGTGGCCTCCACGGACGTGTCCCTGCAGATCTCGCCCATGTTCCACGTGGCCTCACTGGGAATGTGCATGCTGCCGGTGCTGCTGAAGGGGGCCACATTGGTGGTGGAACCCAAGTTCATCCCCAGCAGGGCCCTGGAATTGATTGAGAAGCACGGAATCACGTGGTTGGCCGGAGTGCCCACCACCTACCAACTGCTCACAGAGGATCCGGCCTGGGAGACCACGGACATCTCCACGGTCTCCAAAATGACCTGCGGGGGCTCGGCGGTGCCGCTGCGGGTGATCGAGGCCTATGAGCAGCGTGGATTGAGGTTCACCAACTGTTACGGCATGACTGAAACCTCCCCCGCAGTCACCACCTTGCCGCCGGACCGTTCACGGGAGAAGGCCGGGTCCTCCGGGATCTCCCAGTTCTGGACCGACTTCCGCATTGTGGATCCCATGGGGGAGGCAGCGCCCAGCGGTGAGCCGGGAGAGATCCTGGTCTCCGGTCCCAACGTGATCAGCAGCTACTGGAACCGCCCGGATGCCGCCGGTTCCTGGGAGAAGACCTGGTTCCGGACCGGAGACATGGGTTACACGGATGCGGATGGGTTCCTCTACATCTCTGACCGGATCAAGGACATGATCATTTCTGGCGGGGAGAACGTGTACCCGGCAGAAGTTGAGGCGGCCATGCTGCGGATGCCTGCCATCCAGTCGGTGGCCGTGGTGGGGGTCCCGCATGACAAGTGGGGAGAAGTTCCCCACGCGGTGGTGGTCCTAAGGGATGGCGCGCAACATCTGGAGGCATCCGATGTGGAGGCGTTCCTGGAGGGGCAACTGGCCCGCTACAAGGTGCCCAAAACGCTCACGGTGGTGGAAGAACTGCCGCGCACAGCCTCGGGCAAGATCCGGAAGAACGTGCTGCGCGAGCAACTGCGCTGAAAACACCGCCGAGACCCCCGAAAAGTCCCTCACTGGGCTGAGATTTGGGTCTTTTCGGAGGTC
>NZ_JROX01000201.1:0-1576 GCF_000800955.1 Kocuria sp. ZOR0020 | reverse complement strand
CCCACGGTCCCGACGCCGGCCCTCGACTGTCCGCACCCGCCGCAGTTGCGGCAGGGTCAGCTGACGCAGAGTCAGTGGGTGAAGATGTGGCGGGCGGCGGCGTCGTTGAGGACGTGCTGCCACCGTCTGACGTACAGGCAGGGAGGACCAGCAGCAGGCCCGCCAAGGTCAGGGATGAGGCCAGGCGCAGGTGGGGAATCAAGTTACGGCGCATGTCCCCCAGGGTAAGGGCCCGGCAAGTTATCGGGAGCACACTGCCTAAACTAGAGTGAGCTGTCCTGGCTGCCCTTGCTGGCAACCACTTCCTGTCGGCCCACACGCCAGCGAGGTCCCGTGCACATCGAGTTCGAGCACTCCTCTCAATCCACCATCGGGTTGGAATGGGAGGTTGCACTGGTTGACACCGAATCCGGGGCTTTGGTTCCCCGCGGTCAAGAGGTCATGAAGGCAGTGCACGCCGCCTTGCCGGAGCGTGCGGAGGAAAGCACGGCCAGTCCCACGCTGACCGGGGAATTCCTGGAGAACACGGTGGAGATGGTCACCGGCGTGTGTTCCACGGTGGCTGAGGCCACCGGTCAGTTGGGCCAGTTGTTGGAGGACATCCGCCAGGTTGCAACCCCCCGGAATCTGGCGGTGTATGCGGCCGGTACGCACCCGTTCTCCCGTTGGCAGGATCAGTCCGTGGTGGACAAGGACCGCTACTTCACCGTGGTGGACCGCGCTCAGTACTGGGGCCGCCAAATGGTCATTTACGGGATGCACGTGCACGTGGGGGTGAACTCGCAGGAGAAGGCGTTGCCGGTGCAGGACCGGTTGCTGGCCCATTACCCCCACCTGTTGGCGCTGTCCGCCAACTCCCCCTACTGGAACGGCCAGGACACCGGTTACGCCTCCCACCGCTCCCAGATCTTCCAGCAGCTTCCGACCGCGGGCCTGCCGTACGCGTTTGCTGACTGGTCCGAGTACCAGCAGCATCTCAGCGATCTCCTGGACACCGGCGTGATCGATGACATCAGTGAATCCCGCCTGGATGTACGCCCCGTGCCCCGCTACGGCACCATCGAGATGCGCTTCTGCGACTCCCCCTCCAGCCTGAGGGACATCGGCGCGATTGCCGCACTCACCCAGTGCCTGGTAGAGGAGACCTCCCGGATCCTGGATGACGGCGGAACTGTGGAACAGATGCGCCCCTGGCTGGTCAAGGAGAACAAGTGGCGGGCTGCGCGCTACGGGTTGGATGCGGTCATCATCAAGGACAACTCCTTGGAGGAGCCGCTGGTCACGGATCATCTGCGCCAGATCGTGGACCGGCTCATGCCCATTGCCCGCGACCTGGATTGCGCAGAGGAGCTGGGTTGGGTCAACCACATCATCGATCACGGTGCCGGATACCAGCGCCAGCGCGCGGTTGCCGAGCGCGCTGACGGTGATCTGAAGGCGGCCGCTCTGGATGTGGTCCGTCAGGTTCAGGAGGGCTGACCTCGCGGACGCTCTCCCGCCTTAGCCCGCTCGAACGGTGATTTGTCCCGCCCATCCGGCGTGATGGGCGGGACAAATCACTACTCAATGGTGCCGG
>NZ_JROX01000200.1:0-3960 GCF_000800955.1 Kocuria sp. ZOR0020 | reverse complement strand
GGCTGCCCCTGGTACTGCGGCTGCTGGTACTGGGGCTGCTGCGGGGCGGGCCGCTGGTACTGGGGCGGACCGCTGTACTGAGGTGCACCCTGGTACTCGGGGTTGCGCGGAGGGGGGAACTGGTTGCTCACGTGGTGCCTCTCGGAGCGGATTTTCATTAGCAAATGTTGATGTTCAGATTAGCGGGCCGCTCGGCTTCGTGCCAATGTTGTGGTGGGCGTGTGGGGTTGAAGGCGCCAACATGACGGAACAAGGCGTTCGTCGTCGTGGTTGGCGTGGAGTATCGGTGGTGGCCGTGCCCCAACACCGGGCCACCGCCCGCACGTCGAATGAGCTTGGATCTTGAGGAGTCACCGTGCCGCAGCTGCGTTCTGCCACATCAACCACCGGCCGCAACATGGCAGGGGCTCGCGCACTGTGGCGTGCCACGGGCATGGGCAGCGAGGACTTTGGCAAGCCCATCGTGGCCATTGCCAACTCCTTCACCCAGTTCGTCCCGGGTCACGTGCACCTCAAGGACATGGGTCAGTTGGTGGCGTCAGCGGTTCAGGAAGCCGGCGGTGTGGCCAAGGAGTTCAACACCATTGCCGTGGATGACGGAATCGCCATGGGCCACGACGGCATGCTCTACTCCCTGCCCAGCCGCGACATCATTGCGGATTCTGTGGAGTACATGGTCAATGCGCACTGCGCGGACGCCCTGGTGTGCATCTCCAACTGCGACAAAATCACCCCCGGCATGCTCATGGCTGCCATGCGGCTGAACATTCCCACCATCTTTGTCTCCGGTGGTCCCATGGAATCCGGTGAGGGCGTTGAGGGCGTGGTGGAGCACCGCGTGGATCTGGTGGATGCCATGGTCATGGCCGTGGACGAATCCGTCACCGATGCCCAGCTGGCTCTGATCGAGGAGAGTGCTTGCCCCACCTGCGGCTCCTGCTCCGGGATGTTCACCGCCAACTCCATGAACTGTCTGACCGAGGCCCTGGGCCTGTCCCTGCCGGGCAATGGCACCACACTGGCCACCCACGCCAACCGCAAGCGGCTGTTCCTGGAGGCCGGGCGCCGCATTGTGGAATCGGCCAAGAAGTACTACCACGACGACGACGAATCCGTGCTGCCCCGCTCCATCGCCAACAAGACGGCGTTCAACAACGCCATGGCGCTGGACATTGCCATGGGCGGTTCCACCAACACGGTGCTGCACATCCTGGCCGCGGCTCAGGAAGCCGGTGTGGATTTCTCCATGTCAGACATTGACGCGCTGTCCCGGCGGGTGCCGTGCCTGGCCAAGGTGGCTCCGAACTCCACCAAGTACCACATCGAACACGTGCACCGGGCCGGTGGCATCCCCGCCATCCTGGGGGAGTTGCGCCGTGCCGGGCTGTTCGACGACTCCGTCTCTGCGGTGCACTCGCCCACCATGGGTGAGGCCCTGGATGAGTGGGACATCCGCTCCGGGAAGGCTTCTGAGGAGGCCAAGCAGTTCTTCCTGGCTGCACCCGGTGGTGTGCGCACCACGCAGGCCTTCTCCCAGGCCAATGAATACGAATCCCATGACGTTGATGCCGCTGAAGGCTGCATCCGGGACCTGGAGCACGCTTACACCGCAGAAGGTGGCCTGTGCGTGCTGTTCGGCAACATTGCCGAGGACGGGGCCATCATCAAGACAGCGGGCATCGACCCGGAGCTCTTCCACTTCGAGGGCAAGGCGTTTGTGGTGGAGTCCCAGGACGAGGCCGTGTTCGAGATCCTCTCCAAGAACGTGCAGGAGGGGGACATTGTGGTGATCCGCTACGAAGGCCCCAAGGGCGGTCCCGGCATGCAGGAAATGCTGTACCCCACCTCCTACCTCAAGGGCCTGGGCCTGGGGAAGAAGTGCGCGTTGATCACGGACGGCCGGTTCTCCGGAGGCACCTCCGGGCTGTCCATCGGCCACATGTCCCCGGAGGCCGCCGCCGGTGGCGCCATCGCGTTGATTGAAACCGGGGATCCCATTGTGATCGACGTGAAGAACCGCGTGCTCAAGGTGGACGTGGACGACGCCGAGTTGGCGCGTCGTCGTGAAGCCAAGGGTGCCCTGCCCTGGAAGCCGGCCAAGGAACGCGAGCGCAAGGTCTCGGCTGCCCTGCGCGCTTACGCCTCCATGGTGACTTCTGCGGACAAGGGTGCCGTGCGGGTGATCCCGGAGTAGTTTCAACTGCCGCCACCCAAGCCGGTGGCAGTTTGGTACGTCATCAAACCCTGATGACGTACCAAACTGCCATCGGCTTGATTTGTGTCCGGCGTTGTGGCTTCTCACCTGCGTGAAACAACCTGGACAAGCATGCTGATGTACAGTGCGCCGGTCGGGTGCAAGCGTCCATGGTCTGCCCCCGTTTTCTGTCCCTCTCACCATCGGAGGAACCGTGGAACAGCTCATTGACCTGGTCGGCGTCGTCGACACCTGGATCTGGTACTTCGTTTTCATCATCTTGGTCGGGTCCGGTGTTTTCCTGACCATCCGCACCCGCGCCGTGCAGTGGCGCTCCATCCCGGAGATGTTCCGTGTCTTGGGGGATCCTCCCGGGGAGGACCCGGACGGCAAGAAGGGCATATCTTCCTTCCGTGCCTTCACCGTCTCCGCGGCCTCTCGCGTGGGAACGGGCAACATTGCCGGTGTTGCCCTGGCCATCAGCCTGGGTGGCCCAGGCGCCGTGTTCTGGATGTGGTTCATCGCTGCCATCGGCGGTGCCAGTGCCTTTGTGGAGTCCCTGTTGGGTCAGCTCTACAAGCGCACCGGACATCACGGCTACTACGGCGGTCCGGCGTACTACATGACGCACGGGCTCAACAAGAAGTGGATGGGTGCACTGTTCGCGGTCATCATCACCGTGACTTATGCGTTTGTGTTCAACTCCGTGCAGTCCAACGCTATTGTGGATTCGCTGGCGGGCTCCTTCGACGTCGACACCACCTCCCCGGACAGCATGATGTTCAAGGTTCTTGTTGGACTCGCCATTGTGGTTCTCACGGCGCTGATCATCTTTGGCGGTATTCGTCGTATCTCGGCGTTCACCCAGGCGATCGTGCCAATCATGGCGATTCTGTATGTGATTCTGGGTTTGTTGGTGGTCGTTCTCAACATCACCGAGGTCCCCAACATGATCGCGGACATCGTCCTGGGTGCATTCGGCGTGCGGGAGTTCGCCGTCGGCAGCCTTTTCGGCGTGTTCATGCTGGGCATGCAGCGCGGGTTGTTTTCCAATGAGGCTGGCATGGGTTCGGCTCCCAATGCCGGTGCCACTGCCTCCATCTCCCACCCCGCCAAACAGGGCTACGTCCAGTCCTTGGGTGTCTACTTTGACACCTGGCTGATCTGCTCCATGACCGCGTTCATCGTGCTGCTCTCCAACCCAACCGTTGGGGAGAGCGCACAGGGTGCGGCCCTCACTCAGTCGGCGCTGGCAGCACAGTTGGGAGATTGGGCGATCCACTTCCTGACGATCTCAATCTTCCTGTTCGCCGTCTCCTCCGTGATCGGCAACTACTTCTACGGTGAAGCCAACATCATGTTCCTCACGGGCTCCCGCGGTGCCATGTTGGCCTTCCGCATCACGGTGCTCGTGTTCGTGATGATGGGCGCGGTGGCCGCGCTTGAGCTCGTGTGGGCGCTAGCCAATGTGTCTATGGCCTTGATGGTCACCATCAACTTGATTGCAGTTGTACTGCTCTCGGGCGTGGCGGCCAAGGTCCTCAAGAACTACGAGGCCCAGCGCCGCCGTGGCGAGGAGCCCGTGTTCACCGGTTCCGACGTCCCCGGTCTGACCGGCCTGGACGCCTGGGACGGTTCCGACCGCGTCACCACCAGCATGTTCTGGACCCAGCAGCTCAAGAAGGTCAAGCGCTGACCCCTTGACCTCGGGTTCCTGAAACCCCAGTACGACGACGCCGGCCGCTCACCTCATCATGTGAGCGGCC
>NZ_JROX01000199.1:0-7816 GCF_000800955.1 Kocuria sp. ZOR0020 | reverse complement strand
GGTGACTCTGAGGCAGTGACTCTGAGGCAGGGACCTGGCAGCTCCGAGCGGTGGTGGCAGCTCCGATCAGTTCTCCGGCGGTGTCAATCGCAGCAGCTTGGCGTTCTCACCGTCTTCAACCACCCAGATACTGCCATCCGGTGCCTCGGCCACGTCCCTGATGCGGGAACCCATGTCCCAGATTTCCCCGGCAACGGCGCGGTCGTCGTCGATCTGGACGTGGACCAGGGCCTGGCCGGAGAGCGCGCCCATGAAGGCGTCTCCCTGGAACTGGGGGAAGGTGTCGCCGTCGTAGATCATCAGACCTGCGGGGGACACGCTGGGAGTCCACCAGGCAACGGGTCCGATGAATTCGTCATCTGAGCTGTGATCCGGGATCTCATCCCCTCCGTAATGGGAGCCGTTGGAGGCCTCAGGCCAGCCGTAGTTCTCACCGGCGCGAATCAGGTTCAGCTCATCGCCACCTTGCGGGCCCATCTCTGAGGACCACAGCGTTCCGTCCGGGGCAAAAGCCAGGCCCAGGGGGTTTCGGTGACCGTAGCTGTAGATCTCCTGGCTCACCCCACCGCGATCCGCAAACGGATTGCCGGGAGCCGGGTCCCCGTCCGGGGTGAGCCGCAGGATTTTGCCCAGACCGCTGTCCACGTCCTGTGCGGGTTCCATTTTCTGCCGGTCGCCCGAGGACACGTAGAGGTGTTCGCCATCCGGGCTGAATGCCATGCGGTGAGAGAAATGCCCGTTACCGGAGGTCTTGGGCTGCTGCTCCCAGATCACCTCCAGGTCGCCTAGGGAGGCCGAGTTCTCCGTCTGCTCCAAGGTGGCACGCCCGATCACAGCACCCGTGCCGCCGTCGCCGTCCTCAACCCAGCTCAAGTAGACGGTGCGGTCCTGCTCAAAATTCGGGCCCAGCACAATGTCCCCCAGGCCGCCTTGTCCCTGCACCACGGGTTCTGGCACGCCGTCCACCGTGATCTGCCGGTCACCGTTGGTCTCCCGCAGGATCAGGTCACCGGTGATGGTGGTGATCAGCAGCTGCTCGGAGTTCGGCAGGAACTCCAGAGCCCACGGGGAGTCGTAGTTTCCCATCTCCTCCACGGCAAACGGCAGCTCGTCCTCATCCGCTTCTGCGAACGACGGCGACTCCTGGCTCGGATCTTCAGAGGTGGGCGAGGCCACCGAGGTGGTGGGTTGGTCTTGAGCCCCGTCACCGCCGTCGCCGCAGGCCACCAACCCCAGTCCGGCCACGGTCAGGCACGCCAAGGACGTGTGGAAGGTTCGCCAACGCTGAGTCATCCCTCCACCGTACGGGAAGCATGCTGTCAGATGGCAGGGGAAACGTGCTTACCATCGGTCCATGACTGGAACACGCCGACTGCGCTTCAACGGACACATTGCAGGGGTCGGGACGCAGGAAGGGACACGTCTGGTGCTGGGTTGCTGGAACCGGACCCCGCACGGCCCGTTCGCGGACGTCATGGTGGAGCGCGCTGACGGCCACCGACTCCTACTGGCCCCTGATGCCTGGGTGGCCGATTTTGTCACCAACACCTACACCTTTGACGACGTCGCCGTGGTTGACGTTCACGTTCACCGATCCGGCACTGCGCGTGGGTCACGCTGGTTTGTGACGGCTGGTCCCTTGCAGTGGGAGTTCACGGTGGGCACTCGCCATCCACTGGGACACCTGTTGCGCGCGGTGCCGAGATGGGTGGGGACCACCTTGAACTTTGCCCGGATCACCGATGTGGTGGCATCACGCGTGATGCCAGGTGTGCGGACCGTGGGTTCGGCCGGGAAGGGCCGAACAGAGTGGTATACCGCCCATGACCTCCACCGACTCACCGATTCCGTGGCCACCTGGGACGGCCAGTCCCTGGGTGCCATGACCGATGTGAGACCGTCACCGCGGTTCGGTTTCAGCTCCACGCCACAGTTTCCGGCGGTGACAAACGTGACCACCACTGTTGCCGTTCCTGTGCCCTAGCTGAACAAAAGATTAAAACGCTCTTAATTTTCTCCGGTACGATCGATGGACTGTTGGGGAAACACAAGCGGCATGGGGATGCCGCACCAACATTGGGGGAGAGAACCATGAGCATGCGTACGCGCAGCGACCGTGATGAGCGAGCAGTGGCAGCCGAATGGGAAACGGGTGCCGATGAGCCCACTGGTCCAGGGGTACCCCGTCCCCCGGCCCCCAAAACAGTGGTGTGGGCCAGCCTGGTGATCCTGTTGGCCGTCAATGCACTGTTCCTGCTGGCCAATGTTGCTCACGCCATGGGGGACGGCACAGAAGATGGTCTGCTGGGCATCTTTGCGCCCGTGGCATGGGAAGGCGACCACGACGGTTCCCACATTGAGGTCTGGGGGCACATCCAATTGTTTGCCGCCGCAGCCATCCTGGCAGTCCTTGCCCGCAGCTACCGCAGTTTCCTTCTGGGCGCTTGGGGATTCGCGCTGTTCGTGGTGGTGGTGGACGATCTCTTCCAGATCCACGAGGACGTGGGCGAGGTCTTTGCCGAAATGTTCGGCTTCAACGCCGCCTTCGGTCTACGGCCTGAAGACTTCGGCGAATTGCTCACCTGGGCCGTCTTGGGTGTTCTGGTCCTGGTGCCACTGGTGATTGGTTACGTGAAGGCGGGCGCTTGGGAGCGCAGGCAGTCGTGGATCTTTGTGGCCATCCTGATCCTGCTGGCCGTTTTTGCCATCGGCCTGGACATGTTGGCCATCATGCTCCAAGGCCACGTGCCCGGTCCTGTTTTGAGGGCGGTGGCTTTGGCCGAAACAGCTGGGGAGATCATCCCCATGTCCCTGTTCCTTGCCTTCACCATCAAGTTGGCTCTGGCCCCGGGGCGGCTGCATACGGCCAGGTGACGGGCGGCGCCGTCGTCGTACATGGATGCCGCGCCGACCTCACTCAGCGGCGGGGCTCTCCCGGTTCTCCCGACTGGCGCGCTTCCAGCGGCGCGAGGCCACCACGGTCATGGTGATCACCGCAGCCCACCCCAGTATCACAATCACCCCGTTGTACCAGGTGGGATTGGCGACGACGGCGCCCAAGGCCACCAAGGAAATCTGCCCCGGCACCACTGAGATCACGCTGGCGCTCAAGAACGTCTTCTGGTCAATGCCAAAGGCCCCGCTGCCGTAGTTGACCGGCCAGTACGGCACACCGGGCATCAGACGCAACGTGGCCACCGCCTCGAATCCGGCGCCGTCCAAGTAACTCTCCACGCGGGGACCGTGGGAGCCCAGGATGCGTCGAATCAAATCGGTGCCCACGGCGCGCGCGATCCAGTACCCACCCCATGATCCCAGCAGCACACCCACCACGGAGACCGCGCTGCCGATCACCGGACCGAACAACAGACCTCCGGTCACGGCCATCACAGTCACGGGAATCGGGGTCAACGCAACCACCGCATAGATGCCGATGAACACCAGCCAGGCCAGCCAGCCGAAATCGTCTATCCGGTCCTCGAGTTCCTGGGCGGATGGCAGATCCACGTTGAACACCAACCAGACCATGGCCAGCAGGACCACCACCAAGGCCCCGTTGCGGAGCAGTGAGTCCCAGGAGGTCCCGGAAACCTTGTCGCCCTTCACCTAATCCTCCTGCGGTGTTGATGAGTCACGGGGCCACCGGGTAGTGACTGCGGATGGCGATCCTGTTCCAGGTGTTCATCACAATGGCCAACCATGTGATGGCAGAGACCTGTTCATCGGTGAGGGCATCGTCATCCCACGTCCGGGTGGGTGGGCCGGAGATGTTGGTGACCTCCTCGGCCAGTGCCAGGGCAGCCTGTTCCTGCGCGGAGAAGTACTGGGACTCCCACCAGGCAGCAACCAGGGCCAACCGGTCCGTGGTCTCACCCAAGGTGATGGCGTCCCGAGTGTGCATGCGCAGGCAGAACGCGCAGCCATTGATCTGCTAAACCCGGATCTTCACCAGTTCGGCGAGCTTGGGCTCAAGGCCTGCAGCCTTGACGGCCTCACTGAGCTGGGAATCGAGGTCGACCACCTGCTGGTAGGCAGCGGGGTGGTTCTTGGTCAGATTGACATGCGGCATGATGCCGTCCCTTCCTCGGGGTGGTACCGATCGTGAGGTGCAGCGCAGCGGAGCACGTGATCCCCGTGGGTGGCGGCTGGTTCCGGGGGAGTGCTCTCAGATGTCAAGACTAGGGGCTGATACTGACGGCACAGGGCAGAACGTCTTGTCACGGCCTTGAACGTTATGACCGTGACGAACGTGGCTGCCGCTCGCACTGCCGCTGCCGCTGTGGCTGTCGCCGCCGCCAGGGCTCATGCCGTGACGGTGTGGGGGTCCTGGGTCCATGGGTACGGTTGGGCCACCGCGATGTTCGGTTCCGACCGCACAAGGCCCGTGTCAGTGGCGCAACTGCACATGCCGGTGGCGCAAGCGTACATTCCGGCCGCTTACCTCCACATGGCATTCGGGCAGGTCAATGGGCCGGCGATGAAACAAGGTCGGATCCTCCCGATGTCCCGGGAAGATCCGACCTTGTGTGCATGGGGTGCCTGAGTAGTACGTTCGGCAACTCCGCCCCCAAGACGAAAACCCTGGTCAACCGCCTCGACCGTGGGGTCTACGAGGTCTCTCGACGTCCCCAGAATACCGCTCCGAAGGACGATCGTGGCCCCGTCGTGAGGACTGTCGAGACGGCTCAAACTTTTCTCACCGCCTCCGAAGTGGACGCCCTCGTCGGCGACTACCTCGCCGGGATGAGCGTCAAGACACTCGCCGAGAGGTACGGCATCCACCGCGCCACGGTGTTCTCCCACCTGCGCCGCCGCAACGTGCCGAGCCGCCGACCGGGGCTGGGACTCGACGAGAAGGCGGAGGCGGTGCGGCTCGCCCGTGCGGGTGTCTCGATGCGAGCGATCGGTCGTCGGATGGGCGTGGACCGCAAGGCAGTGCGTGCAGCTCTGGTCGAGGCTGGCCTCATCGCGGACAAGATCATCGACGGCGTGTCGTGAAGCAGGATGGTGGTCTGGCTCCGCGCGAGGGCGCATCAAAGTTCGAATGTCAGTGGTCCACCGTAGGCTTGGATTGACGGTACGAGAGCGGCTCGACCGCAGGTGACGGGAGAGTCAAGCATGGCCAAGTCAGTCTTCTATAGCTTCCACTACGACCGCGACGCATGGCGGGTGCAGCAGATCATCCAGATGGGCGCGTTGGAGGGACAGCCCATCCTCAACGCGCAGCAGTGGGAGGAAGTCAAGCGCAAGGGTGACGCGGCCATCAAGAAGTGGATCGCCGATCAGATGGCCTACAAGTCGGCAGTCGTAGTCTTGATTGGCGCTCAGACTGCCAGCCGTCCGTGGGTGCGCCACGAGATCGCGCCCGCCTGGGACAACCACAAGCCGCTGGTTGGCATCCGAATCCATGGGCTGGCCGACCGCAACGGCAATACCGACTCATACGGAGAGAACCCGTTCAGCAAGGTGTCGCTCAAGGGCGGCGGCACCGTCGGCGACTACGTGCCGGTCTACAGCCCCAGCGGATCGAACAGCCAGGCCGTCTACGCGGACATCAAGGCGAACATCACTTCTTGGGTCAACAATGCCTACAAACGATCCTGACTGCCCCTTCTGCGAGATCGTCCAGAGAGACGACCCCGATGCCCGCGAGGTCTATCGCGATCAGCATGTCGTCGCGTTCTTCCCCCACAACCCGGCAACCCTCGGACACACCCTGGTCATCCCTCGCATCCACGTTCCCGACATCTGGACGCTTGACCGAAGCACTGCAGAACAGCTCGCTGACGCAACAACCCGGCTCGCCGCAGCGGTCAAACGTGCAGTCAATCCGGACGGGCTCAATGTCATCCAGTCCAACGGCAGTGCGGCGAGCCAGACTGTCTTCCACCTGCACATTCATCTTGTGCCTCGCTGGGAAGGCGACCCCATCGGCCACATCTGGCCGCCCGAAAGCAACTACAGCGAGAAGGAGAAGGACGACGCGTGGGAAGCGCTGAGAGTCGAGTGTCGGAAGGCGAGCAACAGTTGAGCACGTCGAGCGCACCCTCTGAAGAAGATCGGCGGAAGCACCTCGACTTCATCCAGGCAGTCGTCACTCGCATGTCCGCTGCGTCATCAAGCGCGAAGGGGTGGCTGCTGCCAGTTGCGACGGCCACCTATGGGTTCGCGCTGATCCAGCACTCCCGGGCGGTAGCTCTGCTCGGACTCGCTGCGGTCGTGCTCTTCATGTTCCTCGACGCCAACTACTTGCGACAAGAACGCGCCTATCGGCGCCTGTACGACACAGTTGCACGGGGCACGCGGGCCGTCCCGCAGTTCTCACTCGACCCATCCGAAGCTGACGATCCGATACCGGCGTCGGCCAGATGGCGTGAGCGAGTCAAGACTGTTGTTGGCCGATGGGTCTCGACCTGGAGCGTTTGGTCTTCGTGGTCGATTCTGCCCTTCTACGGCGCGCTCTTGCTCATAGGAGTCGGCATCTATATCCGCGCCGTCCTCTCCTAGCTGCGGCCCAACCGGGGCCGACCGTGTACCTCGTCGGTAAGTGAAACGCCGAGAGGAACCGATGATGGCCAACTTGAGCGATGTTGCGAGCGACGAGCGCACCGCGAGGATGGTGCTGTCCATGCTCGTCGAGCCCAATGACCCGGTGACAGGACGCATCTTGTCCAGGCTCAGAGCAGTCGAGACGCTTTGGCTCGCTGAGCACGACCGCGAAGTAGTCGGTCTGAGCCCAGTGGACGCGCAGGTCTGGCGCGAACGCCTCAGGGTGCCAGATGCAAGGGAGCTCGCCGGGCGAATCGACCAGGTGCACCAATCGGGGGTTCGAGCACTCATCCCAGGCGATAACGACTGGCCTACCGCCTTCGACGATCTTGGTGAAGTTGCGCCCTACGTGCTGTGGACTCGCGGCACGTCGTCCTTCCTCTCGCGTCCGATGAGCGATCTCGTCACGATCACCGGGGCTCGGGCATGCACCTCCTACGGTGAATACGTGGCTCGGAAACTCGCCAGTTCCGTTGCCGCAGAGGAACGAGTTGTCGTCGCGGGAGGTGCCTACGGGATCGAAGGCGCGTCGCACCAGGCCGCCCTCGCTGCAGGTGGCGACACGATCGCCATTCTCGCCAACGGAGTCGATCGCCCGTACCCTGTCGGCCATCGCGACCTGCTTGATCGCGTCGCTGATGTCGGCCTTCTCGTCAGTGAGGTTCCGCCGGGTGCCGTTCCGACCCGACACCGGGTCATCGCCCGAGCCCGGCTGATGGCTGCGCTGTCCTACGCGTCGGTGATCGTCGAAGCGGGTGCTCGATCTGGCTCACTGCTGGTTGCCCAGCGAGCCGACGAGCTCGGCCGACGTGTCGGTGCCGTTCCCGGACCAGTCACGAGCGCCGCCAGCATAGGACCGCACCGCTTGTTGCGCGACGGCATCGCGACCTTGGTGGCGGACACTTCGGACCTCGCCAAGCTCGTGGAGCGGGGCCAGGTGTCACGAGAGCGACTCGACATGGAGCAGGTCCGCCCACCTTCGCCTGCTCCGACGCGCACGCTGTAGCGCGCCGGTCAGCAGTGGACGCCGGAGCCTGAACTCAGCGAGAGCTTCGAGTGAGCTCACCCAGTGGCACATCCTCGGAGAGCTCCTGCCGCTGCTGCCGCTGCTCGCGGTATTCACGGGCGCGAGCCCTTACGAGGAGAACGACGCTCACTGGGCCGATGGCCATCATCTTGAGAGCGTTCCAGAGGCAGACCAGCACGACGAGGTGGAGCCACCCTGGGCCGCCACTCTCGATGAGCGTGGTGCACCAGAAGGCGGCGG
>NZ_JROX01000198.1:0-8079 GCF_000800955.1 Kocuria sp. ZOR0020 | reverse complement strand
CTCGCACCACGTCGTCACGGTCCCAACCGTCACGACCACCGGCCCGCTGAGTCATTGGTGCCCACCAACACGTCACGAACCGGCCGCCTCCACCCCGTGCCCACGGGGCTTTGGAGCATCTCTCCTGCACCTTCGGGTGCTGAGGGTTTGTGTG
The DNA here is from genome assembly GCF_000800955.1 of Kocuria sp. ZOR0020. Taxonomy (NCBI): domain Bacteria; kingdom Bacillati; phylum Actinomycetota; class Actinomycetes; order Micrococcales; family Micrococcaceae; genus Kocuria; species Kocuria sp. ZOR0020. Next base: position 7,925 of record NZ_JROX01000198.1, on the reverse strand, counting down.
CCCTCGAGGTGTAGACAGGGTGGGACGGAGATCGTGACGCGGGTTGTGGAACTTTTTTGAAACTTTTTTCTGAGCAGCAGGAGGTGACGTCAGAGCAGGCGGTCCGCACCTTCTCCCGGAAGCACGGTGAACAGCCGCGGTTCATCCCATCCGGCTGCTTGGAAGGACGCGAGAACAGCATCTTGGGCCGCCGTCACATCCGATTCCCGCAGCAGCCCAATGGCCGACCCGCCAAATCCGGCGCCGGTCATGCGGGCACCCAATGCCCCGGCTTGGGTCATGGCCTCAACGGCCACATCCAATTCCGGGCAGGACACTTGGTAGTCATCACGAAGGGAAGCATGGGAGGCGGAGAGTTCCGACCCCAGCTCCTGCCATCGCCCGGCCCGCAGATGCTCGACGGCGGCATCCACCCGGGCGCGTTCGCTCAACACGTGCCGGGCCTTGGGCAGGATCTCTGCCGGGAGTTCGGACAGGTCGGCATCCAGAGGCAGATCTCCCAAAGTGTCCACGCCCAGCAGCTCGGCTGCTTGCTCACAGGTGGCGCGTCGCGCGGCGTAGCCGCCGTCGTCGTTGCTGTGCGCCACACGGGTGTCCACCACCAGCAGACGCAGGCGGGCCTCATCCAAGGGCAGAGGAATGTGTTCGGTCTCCAGGGTGCGGCAGTTCAGAAGAACAGCGTGGCCGGCGGTGGAGAGCAGGGAGGCCGACTGGTCCATGATGCCTGTAGGGGCACCCACAAAGTCGTTCTCAGCACGTTGGGTGATGCGGGCCAGATCTCGCCGGTCCACGGGTGCATCGGTGAGTTCAGCCAAGGCCAGCGCCACCGAAACCTCCACTGCGTGTGAGGAGGACAAGCCCGATCCCACAGGCACAATGGAATCCAGCACCATCTGGAAACCCGGGACCTGCACGCCCGTGGATTCCTGCAGCGCCCAGGCAACACCGGCCGGACCACTGGCCCAACCGGTCACCGCCCCCGGGCGCAAGTTCAGCGGGTCAAAGCCGGTGCGAGCTTGCCGGCCCGTGGTGGGATCGATCCAGGTTGAGACCAGTTGAGAGTGTTCACCCGGAGCCAGCAGGCGCACGGCAACCATGGCAGAGCGGTCGATGGCAAAAGGCAGCACCAGTCCGTTGTTGTAGTCCAGGTGCTCGCCGATCAAATTCACGCGGCCAGGCGCACGCCACACTCCGCTCGGTTCAACCCCAAAGAGTTGTTGGAACGTGCCCACCAGTTCCGTGGCACGCGCCCTGTCAGCTGATGAGTGCGGGGATTTCACAGTGCGTTCCTCAATCTTGCAGCGGTTTCTTCCGGGCTGACGTCCCCAATGAAGGCGCCCATAGCGGACTCCGAACCAGCCAGGAACTTCAGCTTGTTTTCCGCCCGGCGTGGGCTCACGATCTGCAGGTGCAATCGTGAGGCCTCCCGCAGCCCGTCAACCAACGGTGCTTGGTGCCACGCCGCGATGTACGGGGTTGGGGTCGGGTAGAGCGCATCGAACCTGGTCAGGACGTCTTGGACCACTGCCGCAAGTTCGTCCAGTTCTTCATCGGTCAGAGCGGCCAGATCCGGGACATGGCGGTGCGGCACCACGTGGACCTCCAGCGGCCAACGCCCGGCCCACGGCACGTAGGCGCTGATGTGCTCACCGGACGAGATCATGCGTTCGCCCGATTCGCGCTCGAAATCCAACAGGTCCTGATGCAACGTCCGCCCGGTCCGGTCCAGATGATCGGCTGCACGCTGCACAGTCTTGAGGGCCGTGGGGGTCACGTAGGGGTAGGCATAGATCTGCCCGTGCGGGTGGTGCAAGGTGGTGCCGATCTGCTCACCACGGTTCTCGAACGGGAACACCTGCTTGATTCCCGGCAGCTTCGACAGGGCCCGGGTCCGTTGCGCCAAGGCCCGCAACACCAACTGAACGCGCCGCGGATCCAGTGCAGCCAAACTGCCCTGGTGTTCGGGGGTGTAGACCAAGACCTCGCAACGCCCTCCGGCGGGGTGGGTGGTTCCCGGTTCCGGCTCGGCTGACGGACCCGGCAACTCCACCAGATCAGGGCCCAGGGAGGGGAAACGGTTCTCGAACGCCACCACGTCAAAATCCGCTGGAATTTCCGTCTCCCGGCCGGGTTGCATGGGGCACAGCGGGCACTGATCAGCCGGTGGGAGATGCGTCCGGTTCTGCCGGTGGGTGGCCAACGCAATCCAATCCCCCGTCAACGGATCCTGGCGCAACTCACCGTGGCCCGCTCGCGGCGCCGCAGGCCGGGGGTCCTCCAGGTGGGTGGGCAGCGCGGCGTCGTCGTGACTGAAGAACACGATCTCCCGACCGTCGAACAACCGGTGGGTCACGTGGGCCACAGTGGCAGCGGGCAGGTCAGGCAACACGGTGGACACGGGTGATCCTCTCCTCGAGCTCAGTCACGGCGTTTTCCGGCAGTCGGGAATCGGTCACAAGGTCGTCCACGGCCTCCAGGGCGGCAAAGCTGTAGAGCCCCACCGTTCCCCACTTGGTGGAGTCTGCGACGACGACGCCCCGGTGCGCCTGCTGCAGGAACATGCCGTTGATCTGCGCTTCCAACATGTTGGGGGTGCTCAACCCGGCGTCAAGGTCAAACCCGTGGACCCCCATGAAACACACGTCCGCGTGCAGGGTCTCCAAGCTGCGCACCGCCAACGGGCCCACCAAGGCATCAGAGGGAGTTCGCACCCCACCGAGCATGACTACTTGACTGCCCGCCGCCGGTCGGTCTTCAAACACCTGAGCGATTCTGGGCGAATTGGTCACCACCGTCAGATCCTCGATCGAACGCAGTTCCCGGGCCAGGGCAAAAGTGGTGGTGCCAGAGTTGAGGAACACGGACATCCCGGGCTTCACCAAAGCCGCCGCAGTGCGAGCCACCGCGCTCTTCTGCTTCTGATGCAACCGGGACTTCCGCAGGAAGCCTGGCTCCTCCGATACCGCACCAGGGGCGGCCAATCGGGCCCCGCCATGCACTTTGTGCAGCTCGCCCTCCTGCGCCAACTGATCCAGGTCACGCCGAACAGTCATCTCCGAGACATTCAGGGTCTGCGCCAAATCCGCCACCCGCACGGACCCGTGAGCGTGGGTTTGCTCCAGGATTCGAGAGCGCCGCTCGGCCGGCAGTAAATCAGTCACGCCTGTCTCCTCACTCGTGCCGTCATGGCTCAACTCCAAATCTGTTGCATTTGATTGTTCCATCACATCTGATGTGCGATTATGTTCATAATAGGGTGAATTCGGCCACAAGTTCCAACATTTCGGAGGCTCAGACCGTGCAGTCCCCCACCTCGCAAGCCGTGCATGTCAGCGGTGTCACCGGTAGTGAGCATCATGTACATATGCGATCGGGAGGGGTATCGCTCGTTCTGACTCGTCCAGATGGTCGGATCCCCACAATCGCACATTGGGGTGCTGACCTGGGAGAGTTGGCCGAGCACGAAGTTGAACTCCTGGGCAGATCCCTCCAATCCGCACAGGCCATCAATTGCCCCGACGCACCTATGCACCTGGGACTGGTCCCGGAGCCTCGGTGGGGATGGGCCGGTCGCCCCGGCCTTGTGGGACACCGCGGCGGGAGCGCGTGGGCCCCGAGTTTCCAGGTGACTTCCACTCGATTCCTGGCACACACGGCCGACTCAGCGGCACCCTATGCAGACGCCGCAGGGGTGGAACTAGACTCCCGCTACACGGAGCTCGGCCCGGGCCGCCTGCACCTGACCATCGAATCACCGGAACAGGTGGAGCTGGGCATCACCGTGGAACTCACCCCACAAGGTGTGGTTCGCCTGCAGGCCACCGTGACCAACCGAGGCGTCCAGGACTATCACCTCGATGAGCTGGGCCTGGTGTTGCCGGTCGGGCTGCAGGCCACCCAGTTGCAAGACTTCGCGGGTCACTGGGGCCAGGAACGCCGCGTCCAGTACTCACCGTTCACGGTGGGGCTGCACCTACGTGATGGACGTAAGGGCCGCACGGGAGCCGATGCCGCGCACATGATGATTGCCGGAGAGCGGGGCTTCGGATTCCGTAGCGGTCAGGTCTGGGGCATCCACACGGGATTCTCGGGCAATCACCGCACATGGGCGGAACGCGAGTACTCGGGGCAGAAGGTGCTGGGAGGCAGCGAGCTGCTGCTGCCCGGCGAAGTCACCCTGACGGAAGGTTCCAGTTACACCACGCCCTGGATCCACGGCATCTGGGGCCACGGACTGGACGACCAGGCCGGGCGACTGCACCGGTGGATCCGGGCACGCCCCCAGCACCCACAGCGTCCTCGACCTGCCACCCTGAACGTCTGGGAAGCCGTCTACTTCGATCACGACCTAAAGAAGCTCAAGGATCTTGCTGATGTGGCAGCCCGCATCGGAATCGAACGCTACGTTCTCGACGACGGCTGGTTCGGCTCCCGTCGGGACGACACCTCCGGTCTGGGTGACTGGACGGTGAGCACGGAAGCCTGGCCCGACGGGCTGTCACCCCTGGTGGACCACGTCGCGGGCCTGGGCATGGAATTCGGTCTGTGGTTCGAACCGGAGATGATCAGCGTGGACTCGGAGCTGGCCCGGGCCCATCCGGAGTGGATCCTCTCCCCGCAGGGGCGACTGCCGATCTCCAGCCGATTCCAACAAGTCCTGGACATCGGCAACCCGGAAGCCTACGAACATGTGCGCGACCAGATGGTGGCTGTCCTGGAGGCCCACCCCATCGCCTACATCAAGTGGGACCATAACCGTGACCTTGTGGAAGCAGGTTCATCGACGGATGGCAGGCCCGGTGTCCACCGGCAGACCCTTGCCGCCTACCGCCTCATGGCAGAACTGAAGCAACGCTTCCCGAAGCTGGAGATCGAAGCCTGCGCCTCCGGTGGCGGCCGCGTGGACCTGGGGGTGTTGGAGCACACCGACCGGTTCTGGACATCGGACTGCATCGACCCCGCGGAACGCCAGGAAATGCACCGCTGGACCCAGCAGCTGGTTCCGCCCGAGTTGATGGGCAGTCACGTGGCGGCCGGACACTCGCACGAGACCGGACGTCTGCACGAGCTCAACTTCAGAGCAGGTACGGCCCTGTGGGGTCACTTCGGTGTGGAATGGGACCTGACCCGGGCCACTGCGGAGGAGCTGGCAGAACTGGAGGAGTGGATCTGCCTGTACAAGAACCACAGGGAGCTCTTGCACAGCGGAACTGTGATTCGCATGGACCAGGCGGATCCCGAGTGGGATGTTCACGGCGTGGTGTCCGAGGACCGCAGGACGGCGTTGTTTGCCGTCGTCTGCACCGGAGTGGCCATCACGGACCCACTGGGCCACCTGACGCTGGGAGGACTCGACCCCGACACCCGCTACCGGATCGACGACGTCACGCCGGAAACCAAGGATGGCGGATTCGTCCCGCCGATCTGGTGGCCGACAGGGGAACTCATCAAGGGGAGCATCCTGCAGGAAAGCGGCGTTCACGCACCCAGGTTGTGGCCGGATCGGATGCGGTTGCTGCACCTGATAGCCGAATGAGCCCCGGTGGCTGAGGAATCAACACGGGGAATGCACTTTCACCCAGCCGAAAGCGCATTCCCCGTGTCAACAGTGTCCGGAACTTGGCGGTCTCAGGGCAGCCCTCTCGCTCGGAGCACAATGCGCGCCCGCTTGGCACTGACACGTGCATCAGGTGCGACGTCCATCCCACAGGACCTACTGCCCAGACCGTCGTAAGCGGCATCCAGGTGCAGGGTCCACTTCTTGTCCACGGTCAGGGGGTCGGCCAGTTCATCCGCGTGCCGGGCACGGGCCAACTCCAGATCCGTCCACGGTGTGAGTGCCCACCACAGACCATCTCGTGCGGGACGACCATCCAGCTCAACGGCCAGCACCTCGACTTCCGCGCTTTCACCGTTGGCCAGAGGCACCTGGAGTCTGCGGACGTCCGGGCGCTCACCCGATGCCTGCGGTACGGGGTAAACCGTGTTCAAATCCGTCGCCCGGCTGCTCCAACGCCCGTGGCGGATGGACCGAGTGGAATCCGGGGCAGCTTCTCCCGGCCCGCCGCCTTCCCAGGTGACCTCAGCACCGGCGTCGACCGGGAGATCCAGTTCGATCCCGATGCGTCCTGGGCGCGGGCCGTCGGCCAAGTCGATGACCGCCTCCAGAACACCCCAATCCTCGCCGCCCTCACCCCAGGCCACCGCAAGGTGCCCCGTCCAGGGGTCTGGGTCGCCACCTCCGGGACGCCAGGTCGTTGCCACCTGATCTTCAAGGCCGCCGTCACGGTGCGGCAGCAGCCGGTCAAGACCCGCGTCCTCCCATCGTGAGGCCAAGGAGATAGCAGCACCCGGGTCTTCACCCGGCGCCTTGTCCCGCGGGTCGGTACCGGCCCATGAGTTCCAATCGACTCTGGGGTCATCACCGAACCGCTCACGTACGGGCTCGATTCCACCCGAGTCGTTGTCCGTTGGTGCCCGCCACACGCTCAGGCGTACTCCCCGTGCTGCCCCGGGCCACTGCCCCACCGGAAGTGGCGCCTCAACGACGGGCACCCCCCCTGGCAGCGGTGCCGCCCAGGTCTCTCGGCGCACCCGCTGGGTCCTACGCGGACCACACACGACGACGGCACTCACTTCCACCTCAAGGACATCTACGAACGACCCGGAGCCCAGAACAATGGTGTGCCACTGGCCCGGCGCCACGTCAGGCACGGTGTGGCGGTTCTCCTCCGTCTCCCCATGCCGAACCCTGCGTTCAATGACCACGACCTCCGCCAAATCGGAGTGGTCGTGACCATTGCCCACCCTCAACTCATGCGGCTGGTGTCCGTGCTCGCCCCGGCCCCATTCGATCCAGAGGGGGTCGATCACGGCCGCGTACTCGGTCATGCCCGGGCTCGGGGAGGTGTCCGCGAAACACAGGCCGTCCAATACGAAGTTGGAGTCGTGCACTTGCTCACCGAAATCTCCCCCGTAGGCCACCCGTGTGCCACCACCCGGAGCAGGCACGGTCAGTCCGTGGTCCTTGAACTCCCAGACGAATCCGCCGCAGGCCCGAGGGTGGTTGCGGAAGACCCGTTCGTAGTCGTTCAGACCTCCCGGGCCGTTGCCCATGGCATGCGCAAACTCGCACAGGACGATGGGCTGGTTCAGCACACGGCGAGCCACCTCCGGTGGCCAGGAGGGATGCCCCGTTCCACTGGCCAGTTTTTCCCATTCGACGGCGGTTGCATACATACGTGAGTGGACGTCCGTGTACGCCGATTCTGCATCGCCCTCGTAATGAACGGGCAAAGTGCTTCTTGAACGCAACCAGTCAGCGGCTGCCCGGAGGTTGGTCCCGTTCCCTGACTCGTTGCCAACCGAGAGCATCGCAACACTGGGGTGGTTCTTGTCCCGGTGCCACATTCGGGCCGTCCGCTCCAGGATCGCGGCTCTCCATGCCGCATCATCCGATGGATTGCCCGCCCAGCCACGTTCCACAAAGCCGTGCGTTTCCAGGTCCCCCTCCAGCACCACCCAAAGACCCATCTGGTCGGCCAAGTCCAAGGCATGACGGGCCGGCGGGTAATGGCTGGTGCGCACTGCATTGATGTGGTGTTCCAGCATGACCTGGAAGTCGCGGCGGGTGTCCTCTACCGTCACGGAGCGGCCGCGCTGTGGGTGGAACTCATGACGATTGACGCCGCGGAAGCGTATGGCATCACCATTGCCCCGCAGGACGCCGTCGTCGTCGACCTCGATTCGACGCACTCCGGTGACTTGCTTGACCACGGCACCCACAGCCGTGGTCAGCTCAACCTCAAAAAGTGCCGGGTCCTCCGGTGACCACGGGCGAGCCCCGGGCACGACGACGGCAACGGGGGTGCCGTCCGGGATCGTCACGGTGGCCGCCGTTTCCCCATCCGACTGAATCGTCGCGT
>NZ_JROX01000197.1:0-13536 GCF_000800955.1 Kocuria sp. ZOR0020 | reverse complement strand
ATCAGCTCTGATGGGCGGCACAAATCGCTTCTGAGCAGATGGAGGGAGCAATGAGCGGAAGAACTCGCTGTTCGGCGGGTGTCAGGAAGCAGGGCTGGCCGGCAGCTACCCGCCCGCGTTCATGACGAGACGGTTCCGTCCGGGTCCGTGACAAACCTAGTGCGGCCATCGAACTCCACGGCCACGGCGATTCGTTCCAAGAGGTCCTCCCGGATCTCCGGCAAATCGTTCAGAGGGAACCAGCGGACGTCCGTGGATTCGTCGTCGTTGACCACCGGGTCGCCGCTGACCCAGCGGCACCGGAAGGCATGGTCAAGGAAAGTGCACCGGTCGCCGTTGGGGAATTCCATCTCCCGGCCTGCTTTCACCATCGCCAGGCCCTCCACCACACAGGTCACCCCGGTTTCCTCCTGGCATTCACGCACAGCCGTCACCGCAGGATCTTCCCCGGGGTCAACAATGCCCGTGATGGGAGTCCACCGGCCGTTGTCCGAACGGCGGCCCAGCAGCACGTGGTCTCCTTTGAGCACCACTGCGGTGGCACCTGGCAACCACAGCGGGGCGTGGCCGATCTTTTCGCGCAGCTCAAGGATGAAGTCAGGGGTGGGCATGGGTGCTCCTGTCTGACGGAGGATCAAGGACCTGGCATCAAGGATGTTGTCACACCAGAACCAGCGCAAGGGCAGCGCCCACCAGCATGGCAGGTCCGAACGGTACCCGGTCCGTGGCCTTGGCCCGCTTGCTGATCAGCAGGAACACGGCGATCACCCCACCCACCACAAAACCAAGAATCACACACCACAAGACGTTCCACACGGATGCGAAGCCCAAGACCGTGCCCAGCAGGCCGGCCAAGCGGACGTCACCCAGCCCCAGGGCTCCACGGGAGGCTCGATGCAGCAGGAAGTACAACAGCCACATTCCCACTGATCCCAGCACCATGCCCACAATGCGGGTGGGCTCGCCGGAGAGCAGAGCGGCAGCGGTCAACAGGATCCCCGCCCCCACCCATGTGGGTCTGACCACGGCCCCCGGGAGCCGGTGTTCGCGCAGATCCACGTAGAGCAACCAGGCGGAGATCAGGGCCAGGGACGTGAGGGTGAGCAGGACAAAGAACGTGGCCATCAAGTTGCCCACTCCCCCGTCCGATGCATGGAGCATCAAGTAATCACCCATGGGCACCACGGTAGTCCGGGGCGACCCCGCAGCCCACTCCACGTCAGCCTTCAGTGGAAAGGTCACCCAAGTGTTAACCACCCACGCTGGATGTGGAGGTCTTTAGACTGGTCCCATGAGCATAGGACCGTACGGTCGCCCCACTGCAGCCCCGGGAAACGACCCCCAGGAGTTCGCCGCACTGTGCAGATCCTCGCCCTGGCGCTGGAACACCATCCGCTTCACACTGCAGTGGTTGCTCCCGGCCTCCGACCGGGATGCCACCGGAGCCCCCATACGGGACTCCTCCATGGGAGCCAAACAGGACCGCGTGCCATGGCCCATCCGAGCCTGGGTCCGACGCCCCAAGGATCTGCGCGTGGAAACCCTGGACGGGCATCCTCTCTACACCTCCACGGACATCGGCACCTCTCTGCAGGATTTCTACGTGGCTTCCCGTCCGGACTCATGGCTCCTGCCGCCGTCGTTGGTGGCCCCTGTCTACCGCCGCTCCGGTCTGGTGGAACGCCGCCCGGAGGCCGCCTATGGTGACCCCGTGTTCGGAGGTGGCCGCTGGCAGGCAGTGCTGGACCCGGTGGAGATGGTGGGACCCAAGCCTGTGGCCCCGTACCTGGCAGCCCAACAACTGCCCGCGGCCATCAGTGACGTCCGGGTCCTGCATGACGACGCCGGGCGCACCGTCCGTACCGCCACCGTGACACCTCGGATCACCTACCAGCCCGTGGAGCCAGGCCATCCGTTGGTCCCTGCGCCCTCAGAGGTGGTGGTGGATGACCAGACGGGGATCTGTGTGGCCTCCACCGTTTTGGAAGGGCCGCTGAGTGGTGCCGGGCACCGGCTGCGGATCGAGGCCGTGGACGACTACATGCTGGATGACTTGTTCACACCGGTCTCCTTCAACCTCACGGATGTTTCCCACCATGTCCCGTGGCAGGTCACGCAAGCCCCTGACGTATGAGGTCCTGGGCCGTAGCCCATTAAGCTGACCCACGGGTCCCCCAATGATTGGTCATGCAACTGCGGGCGTCCCGATACCCAATTTCCCCTCCTGTGTGATGATCCGAAGGCCCCCATGTCCCGGTCGCATCGATTGGTTTCCCTCTCTCCCCGAATCTCCTGGCCCACCATCTGTGCCTTGCTGGTCAGCTACGTGGTGGTCACCGCCCTGGCATCGACCTATCTGTTGACGGTCAGGGACTCACCGGGCCTGGACATGCGTGTGTACTGGCGAGCAGCCCAGGTGCTGCACGGAGTGAACCCCAACACCCAGGAGCTCTACGCTCCCTCACTGGTTTCCGTGGGCAGTCTGGAGCTTCCATTCACCTATCCACCGCTGTCAGCCCTCATGTTCTACCCCTTGGGCGGCATGACCTTGGAGCAGGCCTGGAGCATCACAGCCGTGTTCGGCGTGGCATTGCTGGGGCTATACGTACTGGTGATCTTGCACCTGGCACCGTTCTCACGCGCCTGGTTCGGATCCACTCCTGTGGTGAGCGTCTTGGCGTTCCTTGGTGTCTACGGCGTGTTGTGGAACCTGTACCCGGTGAGCTTCACCCTGGTGTTCGGGCAGGTCAACATAGCCTTGGCGCTGCTGATCCTGTGGGACCTGGGCAGGCAGCGGGAGCACACGTGGGGCACCGGTGTGCTGACCGGATTTGCCGCCGGGTTCAAGGTCACGCCCGCAGCCATGGGACTGGTCCCCCTGGTGCAGGGCCGGTGGTGCACCATTGCGGGCATGGTCCTGGGGTTGGCAACCACCGTGGTGATCTCTGCGGTGTTCCTCCCGCGCGAGGTCTGGGACTACTTCACCTCCCAGTTGTGGCAGACCAGCCGAGTGGGCGAGGACGCACGAATTTCCAACCTCTCCCTCAATGGTTCCCTGCACATGCTCAACCTCCCGGACGGTTGGGCCAGTCCCCTGTGGGTGGTCCTGGTTCTGACAGTGCTGGTGGGCGGAGCACTGGGAATCCGACGGGTGTCCCGTGCGGGTGACGCCTTCAGCGCCACCGTGATCGGCGCTTTGGTCATGCTGCTGATCTCCCCGATTTCCTGGGAGCACCACTGGGTGTGGGTGGGGCCCCTTCTGCTGGCCCTGATTCCACACAACCCGCGGTCGGCACCGGCATGGGAATGGGCGGTGGTGGTGATCCTGGCTGGGTTGCTGTTGTGGACGTTCACCTCCGCGCCATCCATATTTGCCGCCCACCTCACCGAGCCAGGTGAGGTGCCTGCTGTGGTGTTCAATGGCCCACCGTCACTGGAACGGGTGGCCACCTTCCCGGTCTGGGCCGCCGTGCTTTCAGGAATCTGGCTGTGCCTGCGGCCGTACCGCACAGATCTCACACCTCAGCACGTTCCAGCACTTCCGTGACCAGCGCGGCGATCGGCGAGCGCTCGGAGCGCGTCAACGTGACGTGCCCGAACAAGGCCTGACCCTTGAGCGCTTCCACCACGGCCGTGACACCGTCGTGGCGCCCCACGCGCAGGTTGTCGCGCTGTGCGACGTCGTGGGTCAGGATCACTTTGGAGTTCCGCCCGATTCTGGAGAGCACGGTCAGCAGCACGTTCTTCTCCAGGGATTGGGCCTCGTCCACAATCACCCAGGCGTCATGCAGGGACCGTCCGCGGATGTGGGTCAGCGGCAGCACCTCGATCAAACCGCGTGAGCTCACCTCAGTCATGACGTTTTCGGAGACCACGGAACCCAAGGTGTCGTAGACGGCTTGGCCCCAGGGGTTCATTTTTTCGTCCTCGGTGCCGGGCAGGTAGCCCAGCTCCTGACCGCCCACCGCGTAGAGCGGACGGAACACGATGATCTTGCGGTGTTCCTGACGTTCCAGCACGGCTTCCAGCCCCGCACACAGGGCCAACGCCGATTTGCCGGTGCCGGCCCGCCCTCCCAGGGAGACGATCCCCACCGCCGGGTCCGTCAAGACGTCAATGGCCAGGCGCTGTTCCGCCGAGCGCCCCACCACGCCGAACACTTCACGGTCACCCCGCACCACACGTGCGTTTCCATCGGCCCGGACCCGGGCCAGGGCATTGCCGCGCGGTGAGTGCAGCACCAGTCCACAGTTGGCCGGTAGCCCGGCAGATTGATCGATGGCCACGGACTCTTGGGCGTACAGGGCAGCGACGACGTCGTCGTGGACCTCCAATTCCTCCACTCCCGTGTATTCGGTGTGGCCCCCGGTCACCCACTCCGCGCGGTATTCATCAGCATCCAGGCCCAATGCAGATGCCTTGACGCGCATGGGGAGGTCCTTGGAGACCACGCAGACGTCATGGCCTTCATCCGCCAGGTTCTTGGCCACGGCCAGGATGCGGGAATCATTGTCCTTGAGCCGGAAGCTCAACGGCAGCACGGTCTCGGCCACGTGGTTGAGCTCCACCATCAGACGACCCCCCTCATCCCCCAGCGGCAAAGGGCGGTTCAGGTTGCCGTGTTCCACGCGCAGTTGGTCCAGCAGACGCAATGCCTTGCGGGCAAAATAGCCCAGCTCGGGGTCATGGCGTTTGCCCTCCAACTCGGTGATCACCACCACGGGCAGAACGACGTCGTGTTCGGCAAAACGCAAGACGGCGCGAGGATCGGAGAGGAGCACGGAGGTGTCCACCACGTAGGACTTCACGCCGGCCCGCGGTGCGGTCACCGCAGGCGTTTGTACGGAGGACACCTGGTGGGTGGAGGCCTGCCAGGTGTCACCGTGCTGAGCTGCGGCATCGAGCTTGTGGTCTACGTGATTGCTGGTCATCGCGGCGTCCTTTGTCGGGTGAGGACAACCGGCGTCGGTCACCGGCCGCCTGATCCCACGGTGACATGGCACACGACTGCCCCCAGTGCCTGACACGTGAACGCCCCGTGAATTACAGGGATGTGACTCAGGGCACACGCGCAGACGGGGGTGTGCTCAGCCGCCGAATCGACGTTTGCGGGATGCGTAGTCCCGCAAGGCACGCAGGAAGTCCACGTAGCGGAAATCCGGCCACAGGGCCTCACAGAAGTAGTACTCCGAATAGGCGGACTGCCACATCAGGAACCCGGAGAGCCGCTGCTCACCGGAGGTGCGGATCAAGAGGTCAGGATCCGGTTGGCCGCGGGTGTAAAGGTGTTCCGAAATGTGCTCGGCAGACAAGGAGGACACCAAATCGCGGACATCCTCCCCGCGGTCCAGGGCCTCCGTGAAGATCTCCTTGACGGCATCCACGATCTCTTGGCGTCCGCCGTAGCCCACGGCAATGTTCAGATGGGGGCCCTCGTTGTCCTTGGTGACCACCCGCAGGGTTTCCAGGCGATCCCGCAACGGCTGGGGCAGTAGGTCCAAGGCCCCCACCGGCTGCGCACGGCAAATACCCTCTTCCTGCAGCCGCTGGGTCAGTCCCGTGATGATCTCCAGGAGCGGTCCCAGCTCAGCAGCGGGGCGCTTCAGATTCTCCGTGGAGAGCACGTACAGGGTGACCACGGGGATCTCCAGGTCCCGGCACCATCCCAGGAACTCGATGATCTTCTCCGCACCCGCACGGTGACCGTCCTCCGTGGACCCACCGGACTGTTTGGCCCACCGCCGATTGCCGTCCACCAGCACACCCACATGGTGGGGCAACCGGTCTTGATCCAGGTCAGCGGCAAGACGCTGCTCATAGAGCCGGTAGATGGGTCGAGCTTTGGCCACGCCACCCTCCTGACATCTGTGTGCGGATCAGCCAGTACAAATCTAGCGCCTGCCCCGGAACATCACGTCCCGCAATCCCAGGCGGCACCCAAGTTGGGGACCTAGAATTCTTGATGATCCCCCGGGTCCCACTTACTTTCCTCAAGGAGGTTCCCGTGACCGAACATGCTCGCGCATCTCAGCGCACCACCAAGCGCCCACGACGGGTTGCTCCCGTGATCCCTGACGTGCTGGAAACCGTGGCCCGCTCACCGTTCTTGCACAAGCTCGGTTCAACACTTGCCCACCCACCGGTGCCCCGCAAACCCAGTTGGCGCGGTTGGATCCACGCCGGTTTCACCCCCATTGCCTTTGTGATGGTTCTGGTGGCCATGATCCTGGCCCCCACCGTGGAATTGCGGGTGGCCTGCGCCGTTTTTGGTGTCACCGGGTTGCTTCTGTTCGGCGTCTCCGGGATCTACCACCGCAGCTACTGGTCCCCGCGGGTCACCGCTGTTCTACGCCGCTTGGACCACACCAACATTGCCCTGTTGATTGCCGGCACCTACACGCCGGCCGCCATTGCGTTGATGCCTGACCCCACCATCCTGCTGTCCATCATCTGGGGTTCGGCCATCGGCCTGGTGGCCTTCCGGCTGGTGTGGATGAATGCACCGCGTTGGCTCTACACGCCGTTGTACGTGGTCATGGGCTGTATTGCCGTGGCTTATCTGCCGCAATTCTGGCCGGTGCAGCCCGTGGCCACCATCATGTTGGCGGTCGGCGGACTGGCTTACATTGCAGGCGCGGTCACCTACGCGCTCAAGTGGCCCATCCTGGCCCCGCGCACTTTTGGCTTCCATGAGGTCTTCCACACCTGGACCGTGGTGGGATTCATCTGCCACTACATTGCGATCATGTTCGCCATGCTGGGGTGATCAGGCGCTCAAGGGTTCGGGCATGGAAAAGGGCAGATCCACTCAACGGACCTGCCCTTTTACATGCCCAAATCAGGGCTACACCCCGGAACCGGGTTCTGACCCGCCGGAGTTGGGCTTCTGCCCGGAACCGTCTGAGGTGGTGGCGGGCGCAGGCGTCGTCGTCGTGGCGGTCTGCTGCGCGCCCTCACCGGCAGGTGAACCCTGCCTCTCCTGGGCCTCCTGCTCAGCGGCGTAGGCCAGGCGGTACCGCAAGCGGCGCTGCCGACGCATGAAGTCCAGGATCAAGGCAGTCAGTGCCACCACCACAAAAAACGTGGCGAAAAACCCGATCACACCTGGGCTGACCTGTTCAGGCTCCAAACCCGGCATGAGCTGGTTGGGGTCAGCGGGCGGGGTGGTCTCCAGGAACACGGACAACATGGTGAGTCACTCGGCTTTCGGAACTTTGGGGATGGACATCGGCTGCTCCAAGCGAGTGGCTCAGATCTGCCAGTCCGGTTGTGGAGCGTAATCGGGCACGGGGGCAATCTGGTCCACGATGCCCTCGAACAGGCAGGTCTCCGGGGCCACGGCCTCAACCCGGGAATCAGCCAGAACGTAGTCCTCCCACGGCCAGGCAGCCGCCTGGAACTCGGGGGAAACGGCAAAGAACATGGAGTCAGGGGCCACCTGGGTTGCGTGGCAGCGCAGGGCGTCCTCGCGGACGGTGAAGGACTCCGGGCAGAAGACCTTGGTGGTGGTGGGGTGTTTGCCCAAGGCAGCCGTGTTGCCCTCGGCATCCTGTGCCTCCAACATGCGCGCGATCCGCTCCGCAAACGGAGATTCCAGGCCGCGTTCCAGCATGGCATCGTGCAGGGCCACAAATCGTTCCGGACTGAAGGCTTTGTCGTAGTAGATCTTCAGCGGTTCCCAGGCCTCACCCAGATCCGGATAGGCCTCTGGATCTCCCGCGGTCTTCCAGGCGTGCATGGCCACGTTGTGGGTCTGGATGTGGTCCGGGTGCGGGTACCCGCCGTTTTCGTCATACGTCAGGATCACGTGCGGCTTGAAATCACGCACCAACTTGACCAGTGGGGCCGCGGCGATCTCCACCGGCTGCAGGGCAAAGCAGCCCCACGGCAGTGGCGGCAGAGGATCCCCTTCCGGAAGACCGGAGTCCGTGAAGCCCATCCACCGGTGCTGGATGTCCAGGATGTCAGCAGCCTCAGCCATTTCGGAGCGCCGGTAGCCGGCCAGATCACGCTCTGCGTGCGGAACACCTTCCATGGCCTGGTTCAGGATGTCCCCGCGTTCCCCGCCGGTGTTGGTGGCCACCATGACCTCAACCCCCAAACGACGGTAGTGGGCCATGGTCCCGGCACCCTTGGATGATTCATCGTCAGGGTGCGCGTGGACAGCCAACAGGCGCAGGTCAGCATACGTCGGCAAGGAACATCTCCTTCATGGTCCGCCGAACGCGGACGGGTGGTGACGGGTGGGCCGGTGCGCAGTTGGCACCAGCAGGCACTGCCGACCATTCTACGCGCCGCACACCCGGCCCCTCACGGCACCTAGACTGGATCCATGCCCACCGACCCCACCACCAACACGGAACCCACCGTGCCCGCGGGCACCCCGTCACGGAACGCGGCGGGGGGGTCGTCGTCCATGGACGTCGGCCGGGATGCCGAACGTCGGTTGCAACAGCGGTACGCGCGCCCGGCGCGCCGCAAGCCCACCAAACGATCACTGTTGTGGGTTCTGGTGGCAGGCACGCTGGTGGCCAGTGCTTTTGTGATCTGGATTTTGGTGGCCGGTTCCAATCGCCCCGCCACCAAGGACGTCGGCTTCGAGCTGGCCTCCGCATCCCAGATCACAGCCGATTTTGAGGTCACCAAGAACCCCGACGACGTCGTCCGCTGTGGTGTGGAGGCACTGAACCAGAACTACGCCGTGGTGGGCTACACGGAAACCACCATCGGCCACGTGGACCCGGACCTGGTGGTGGGACGAACCAGTGCGCACCGGGTGGAAATCCGGACCACCAACCAGGCGAATTCCGCTCAAGTCACCCAGTGTTGGGTGATCGACTGAGGCCTGGATCCACGGTTCACGGCAGGGCTGCTTGAGACGGCGTGAACCGTAGCAGTGCTGGTGATCACGCCATATCCGTTAGACTATTGTGTCTGAGAACACGGCCGTGGCTGCCGGTGTGCACCCTCCCGGAGCAAGACCGCCCGGGCGTCACGCCCCTGCGGCCGTGCCTGATGACCAACGGAAACACCTGAAGACCAGAGAGAAGGCAACTGTGCCTGAGACCCCCGAAACCCAGGGCGCGTGGCTGACCCATGAGGCCTACGACCGCCTCAAGAAGGAACTCGACCACATCTCCGGGCCCTACCGCCAGGAAATCGTGGACCGCATTGAGGCCGCCCGTGAGGAAGGTGACCTCAAGGAGAACGGTGGTTACCACGCCGCCCGTGAGGAGCAGGGGAAGAACGAGGGCCGCATTGCCCACCTGACTGCTCTGCTGGACAACGCAGTGGTTGGCGAAAAGGCCGCCGACGACGGCGTTGCCGAATCTGGCATGGTGGTCACCGCCAAGGTGGCCGGCAACGAGATGACCTTCCTGCTGGGTTCGCGTGAGGTTGCCGAGGACCTGGTGGGCGACTCCGACATGGAAGTTTTCTCCGACCACTCCCCCATCGGTTCCGCCGTCAAGGGTCACAAGTCCGGGGACACCGTGAGCTACCAGGCCCCCAACGGCAAGGAAATCTCCGTGGAGATCCTCACGGTCAAGCCTTTCGAGGCCTGATCGGACGTATCGCTCGGCCACCGGAGTCGGGTCACATCACTCACTGAGTTCGACGACGGTCGGGCCCTCCCTGGACTGCATTGCTTGGCGTCCTGCGGAGGGCCCGACCGTCGTCGTTGTCGAGACAGCAGTGTCCGGCCCCTGCGACCGGGCGCGGGTGCTGGGCGCCTTCCTTGAACTGCTTCGCTTGACGTTCTACGGAAGGCGCCCAGCACCCGCTCGTCGGTCGGAGCCGCCCTATCTGCTCACGGACAGCAGCGAGCGGTCAGCAGCAATCGCTCAGTGCACGACGACCGGGCGGTAGCCCTCCGCTTCGAGTGCGGAGAGCACCTGGCGGGAGTGCTCGTGGCCCTTGGTCTCCATGTCGATGGTGATGGAGACATCCCCCATGGCCAGGGAACCGCCGATGCGGGTGTGGTCAACGCCGGTCACGTTGGCATCCAAGCGGGAGATGATGCTGGAGATCCGGGTCAGTTCGCCGGGGCGGTCCACCAGCATCATCTTGACGGTCATGTATCGCCCGGCAGCAGCAAGACCACGCTGGATGACTTTGAGCATGAGCATGGGGTCGATGTTGCCGCCGGAGAGCACCACCACGGTGGTTCCCAGATCCCCGTAGGTTTCCTTCAGGCGCCCGTCCAGCAGGGCAGCCACTCCCACCACACCGGCCGGCTCCACCACAAACTTGTTGCGCTCCAGCATGAAGATCAGGGACTCGGCCAAGCGGTCCTCGGAAACGGTGACGACGTCGTCGGCAAGTTCCTTGATGATCTGGAACGGGAGCTGACCGGGCTGACCCACGGCAATGCCGTCGGCAATGGTGGAGACCTTTTCCAAGGACACCAGGGCGTCACCGGCCAATGAGGGCGGGTAGGCGGCCGCGTTTTCCGCCTGGACACCGATCACCCGGACGGGGCGCCCGCCGCGGGCCTCCCGGGCCTTCAGCGCCACCGTCAGCCCTGCCAGCAGACCACCGCCACCCACACCGGTGAGCACGGTGTCCACGTTGGGGACCTGGTCCAGCAGCTCCAGCCCCAGGGTTCCCTGCCCGGCAATGATGTCCGGGTGGTCGAAGGGGTGGACGAACACCTTGCCGGTGGCTTCCGCCACGCGGCGTGCCTCCGCGAGGGCCTCGTCCACCTTGGCTCCGTGCAGGACCACTTCAGCCCCGTGATCCTGGGTGGCAGCCACCTTGGGCAGCGCAGCACCCAACGGCATGTAGATGGTGGCCTTGATGCCCAAACGCTGGGCCGCCAGGGCAACACCCTGGGCGTGATTGCCTGCAGAGGCAGCCACCACCCCGCGGGCCTTCTCCTCATCGGAAAGCTGAGCCATGCGGTTGTAGGCGCCGCGGACCTTGAAGGAACCACTGCGCTGCAGGTTTTCCGCCTTGACCCAGACCTCTGACCCGATCATCCGGGACAACGCCCGCGAGTGAGCCACCGGAGTGCGTTCAATCACGCCGTCCAACAGCCCGGCGGCACGCTCCACGTCCTCCAACACCACCGGCAAGGAGGCCAACGTGGTGCTCAGATCCCGCTCGGTGGCAGGTGGCTGGGTCAGCAGATTCGGCTCAGTCATCACGCGCGTCCGGGATCGTTCGGGGAATCGGTGTCTTCGATGTCGTCCTCGCGCCGGGCAGCCGGATGAGCACCCGGATCCTGGTCCATGGACTTGTTCTGCGGGAACTCCGAGGAATCATGGTCAGGGCTGCCCACAATGCGTTCGGGGCTCTCCCGTCCGGCGTCGCGACCCAAACCGTGCGGCATCCGAGCTGCCTCAGAAGTCTCTGCAGCCGTGGCCGGACGGGTCATCACCGGAGTGGTCTTGTCATCGGAATCGGCGATGCGAGCCGACACGGAGCGGTCGTCACGGCGCTTCTCCGAGGCCTGGACCTTCTCCGCCGCGGAGACAGCCAATTCCTTCTCACGCTCGGCGGCTGCCTTCTCCACTTCCTTGTTCTGCTTGCCGGCTTCCTGGTTGCGCTTGGAACGGGAGAACCGGCGGAACTGCTGAAGGACCTGTTCGCGGGTGAGTTCTTCCTTCTTGGCCAGCTTGCGGATCTCCCACGGGAAGTAATTGGGTTGCCAGGCGATCTCTGGATCGTTACGCCAGCCCTGTGCGGCCAGGTAACGCATCACGGAGTTGACCACGGCCAACAACGGGACGGAGAACAGTGCCCCCAGGATGCCTGCGGTCACGGAGCCCGTGGCCACGGCCAGGAACACGGCCAGGGGGTGCAGGGAAACGGCCTTGCCCATGATCAGCGGCTGCAGGATGTTGGATTCGACCTGCTGCACCAGCAGCACCACACCCAGCATGGCCAATGCGATCCAGGGGCCGTTGGCCACCAGAGCCACCAGCACGGCAATCGCGCCGGTCACCACGGCACCCACCATCGGGATGAAGGAACCCAGGAACACCAGGATGCCGATCGGCACGGCCAGCGGGACCCCCAGCAGGAAGGCACCCAGGCCAATGCCCACGGCGTCGATGAAGGCCACAAAACCCTGGATGCGCACGTATTGCACCAGGGACAACCAGCCACGGCGTCCGGCCCCGTTCACGGCCGGGCGGGCGGGGCGCGGGAAGAGCTTGACCAGGAACAGCCAGATCTTCTCCCCGTCGGCCAGGAAGAACAGCAAGGTGAAGAGCATGATCAAGGTGCCCGTCACAATGGTGCCTGCTGTGGAACCGAAGGAGATGGCGCCGGAAACGATTGCGGAGGAGTTGTCCTGCAGGGTGGAGAACCCCTGGTCCACCCACTGGTTGAGAGTTTCCGTGGAGATGTCGAACGGAAGGTCCTCGATCATGCCCAGCAGCGTGTTGATACCACGCATGGCGGAATCGGAGAGCTGGCTGAAGCCCAGGATGATCTGCTGTCCGGCCAGCGCCAGCAGACCCAGGACAGCCACGATCAGACCGAGCTCCACCAGCGCTGCAGCCGCAAAGGTGGGGAACCTCTTGCTGCGCAGCCACGTCACGGCCGGCGACACCAGACCAGCCAGCAGGGCAGCCAGCAACACCGGGATCCACACGGTGGTGAAGTAGGCCATCAGCCAGCCAACAACCAGCAGCGCGGCAACAATGATGATGACGCGCCAGGACCAGGCAGCGGCCACGCGCACAGAGACGGAAACGCCGGAGGAATCGGATTCGGAACCGACCGGCAGCTCCGGTTCGGCTATCCGTGCAAGCTTCTTGCCTGCCTCCGTTTGAGAGTTCGATGAGGACATGAGGTACATGTTCCCATTGATTTATTCATATGGAGGACATCGTGAACACGGTCACGCACCCAGTTGAGGTGTCATGATGGAGGCATGTCCACCCACTTCTTGAGGATCCTCACCCAGCGCCGCCCGGCCCCCGCGCTCACCGCGGAGGCTCCTGCCCGTGAGGAACTCGAGAAGATCATTTCTGCGGCAGCCGGGCCTCGGGTCAAGGGCCGCCCGCTCACATGGCGCCTGGTGGGCACCACCCGGGGCCAAGCCACCGAGCTGGCTGCAGCATTGTCCGGACTGAAGACCATCCCGGACCTCAAGCAGCCCACCGCGCGCCTCAAGGGCAAGAACATGCGCCGCTTGGCAGCTTTCCGGGGTTCCCTGGCCTTTGCCTCCAACGGCGGCCTCGCCCTGGCTCTGGTGTTCCACCCCAAGCGAGGATCGGATCTGCCCAAACGTGCTCAGCACGGCGAGGCCCTGGGAGCACGCCTGCTGCTGGAAGCCGCTTTCTACGCCAGTGGCTGGGCCACGCAGTGGTCACCGCGCCAGAGCCCGGACCTGGAATTCCTGGGTGAGTTCTACGGCCTGGACGCCGACGAGGAAATCCTGGGCTGGCTCTTCGTGGGCCGCCCGGACACCCAGGTCTCCAGCGATCACGCCGCCACGTTGCCCGCCCGTCCAGCACCTCTGACCTTCCGCTGACACTGCTCAGCACGTTCCCTGCAACGACGTCGCCCCTCGCCTTCCGCACG